>NZ_JBHTTQ010000014.1:67630-116182 GCF_042794475.1 Streptomyces sp. NPDC056527 | reverse complement strand
GCCCTCCGGGCGGCGGGCCGTCCTCGCCGAACCCAGCCGTTCCGCCTGGCAGGCTCACTCAATCCACCGTCCGCGAAGCGGCCGCTTCGATGCCTGATGCCCGCAGCTTCCGCGCCAGGAGCTCCATCTCGGGCAGGGTCCCTGAGTACTGCCCGGTCAAGACCTGCTCCAGCACGGCTCGGACGCCGTCCAGGCCGATGCCGAGTTCCGCCCGCAGCACCCGCATGATGGCGGCGTTCCTCGTCGACGGGGCTACCCGCAACCTTGCCCGCCCGTGCTCGGAGAGCAGTTGGCCCCGCAGTTCCTCCGGCAGGTCACCGCCACACACAGCCAGGGCAAACCCGCAGGCCGGACACGTCGTCTCAACATCCCACCGCAGTGCCTCGCCCACCAGTGCCTGAACACCGCACCACTCCGCCTCGGCACCGCATCCCTGGCACACAGCGGAGTACCTGATGGACTCAACCAAGATCGACTTTTCCATAATCCCACCCCTCAAGAGGAGAGGTTAGACGGCAGGCGGCGAACGTCCTTCCGGGGCGCCAGCATGTCCCCTGACACCCGAGCCGGCGGTCCAGGCCGCGCTGGTCCATGCGCTGACGCTATCTCTCGTGAACATTCCATGGCCCAGTGATCACCAACTGACGCCCAAACCGGCAGACAAACGCTGCTGCTGAACGTGAACAAAGCCAGCCGCTGTCCTCGTAGCGGCCATCAACGAGTGGCTGTGATCAGCACGTGTCCCTAGAGCTCGTAGTCCTGGGCCAGCTCTTCCCAGCGAATGCCGCGAAGAGCAAGATCAGCATTTTCGCCCGACGGGACATCCGGGGTGGCCTGGAACCAGGCCACGATGAGAGCGGAGCGGTGCAGCACTGCGTCGATTTCAGGATCGACCGCTGTAGAGCCGAAAACACCGATGCAAGCCACTGAAGGCAGCACCTCAACGGGGCCGAAGGCGCCGGCGGTCTGGTCCGGGTACTCGCGGGAGGGCGGAACGAGATGAACTGGCGCGAAGGAGAACGCATACTCGGCCTGTCGCAGGAGGCCGCTGACCTTCATGTCGTTGATGCGCTGGCACGGATAGCCCTCCAGCATCCCCCCATAGGTCGTAGACATCCGCAGCTCGGTGAGCTCGATCGAACGACCGGACGAGAGGGATATGTGGCTCAGCGACATGCCGACACCCTATGCGCATGATCCGCTTCCGATACACGCCCTAGAGGCCCACCACGGAAGCAACGCACCACTCGACTGGACAGGTGTGGCCCTTCGGCTGTCTGGACGGTCTGGGGGCCGGGGCGAGCCTGGGGCCGCACCCGGGGGCGTGGCTGATCTGTCAACTCAACTGCGAGCGACCCTCTCCAGGTGCTAGTCGTTGCCGGACACATCATTAGAGCTAGGGCAACGGCATGATTATTCTGGACACGTGCGTCATACGGGGTATGCGCCTCGACGGCAGCGAAGTGGAAGTTCTCCGCGCCATCGTGGCAACCGGGACAGAGCGCGTCGGAGCACCCTCAGTGGCGGTAGAGGAACTCGCGGCCCAGAAGGCCCTGGAGTACGTCGAGGCGCACCGGGCCGCGGCCAGCTCACTCCGAAAGCTCACACACCGGAGCCACCGCACGGAGCCGAAGCTCGAGGAGCCCGACGCCGAGGGTGTGCGGCAGATGTGGCGGAAGAAGTACAGCTTCCTGGACGTACTTACGACGAGCGGTGACGCGGCCCTGGAGGGCCTGTACCGGGAGGCCAACGTGCTGCCGCCCGCCACCACGAAGGGCGAAGGTGACAAGAAGGTGAAGGTCGGCGCACGGGACGTCGCGATCTGGCTGACGGCCGTGGAGTATGCACGGGACCACCCCGACCAGAAGGTCTACTTCGTCAGCAACAACCACAAGGACTTCACCAAGGGCAGCAGCTACCCCCCGCCCATGGACGACGACGTAGCCGACCTGGGCGCCCGCTTCGTTCACCTCACGAACCTTGACGAGCTTCTGGAGACAATCGCTCCGAAGGCCCCGGTCGACGAGGCCGACGCGCGTGGCCTCCTTGAGTTCCACACGGAGTATGTCGCCCTCCGTGCACAAAAGCTCTGGAGCCGCGGCACCTCGCCCATCCACGTCCGAACTCGCGAGGGGGAGGCCATCACGGCCCAGACGTGGGCCTTCCCAACGGAAGTCCGCGTGCAACTCGTCGACGTCAGCGACGTTGAGGCCTACCAACTCGGCTCAAAAAGCTGGATCGTGGCCACCGCCCGCTGGCAGTTCGTCGGCCTAGCCATCAGCAAGACGCCGGTGCAAGCTGCGTGCAATTGGGAGACCCGAATCCTGTTCCCCGCCCGCACCGGGGACGACCACAAGCCGCGGATCATCAAGTCGTCCAGGGCAGTACCCGTCGAGGATGCCTCGGTCATCAACTGGCCACCCATGATGACGAGCGCAGAGTACGTCCAGCGCGCCATCCAAATCGCTGCGGAGGAAGGCCGCAAGCCCACCTGGGTCGAGGTACTTCTAGGGGCGCTGATCTCGTTCCCGAATCTGATGCAACAGAGCTCAGATGTGGACCTGTCGCAGTACCCCCCGTACCAGCCTCTCCAGGTCAAGCACTACCCGCCGCTGGGTACCGGCCTGCCCGAAGTAGAGCAGCCGGAGGACGAGCAGAGCGACGACCAGTGAGGCGACCACGGGCCGATGCGCCCGGGCGCCATGACGGTCAGTCGGGACTGGGAGTCCGCGGGCAGGTCGACCGGGACGATGTCCGCCTCGGCGGTGATCAGCAGGGCGTCGGGCATGCGGACCATGGTGACTCCATCTCTCACAGAGGTGTGCTCTCGGTGTCGGCCGACTGCCGCAACCAGTCAGTCAGTCAGTCAGGGTGTGAAAAGGTGCGCCCTACAACGGCTTTCCGGTACTGCGCCGGAGCTCGGCACGGACCAGACCGCGCCCCGGCAGCGCAGAGCGCCAAGGGCACGGAGGCGGGCGTAGCCATGGCCGACACCCTGAACCGTCTCAACCGCTAGTGTCGCGCCCAGGAGGCACGATCAAGGGGGGACCTTGTCGGGACGGTTGAGGTCGGCACGGATATGGTGGCTAGACACCCCGCGCGCGATCAGATGTGTCGTTTACGTCAGCATCCCACTCGGTTCTCTCGCCATCGGACTGGGCGTCTACGGCGACGGACACGGCTGGTGGGATGATCGCAGCTTCCTGACGAACCTTGCCTCAAGCTTCGCTAGCCTGCTGTTCGGCGTTCCGCTCGCTCTCGTCGTCCTCACCCACCTAAGCGGCATGCAGGCAGAGGTCGCGGAGCGTCGGGCCGCACACCGACGCACGGCAGCGTCTGTGAAGGCGTTCGTCGACGCGTTTCAGGACCTCTTCACTTCCACAGAACGGAGGCATACACATCTGTGGCTGGAGAGGCTGATATGGCAAAACGCCCGGCTGGGTGACCTCCTGATGCAGGGCATGGCAGCGGATCCTGCCGAGGTGGAGACCGCGGCCGCCAATCTGATGGCCCTCCGGAACCGATTGACTCCTCTACTCAGCCAGTGGGCTGAACACCTTGCAAGGCAATGGCAGGTGATCGACCAAGAATGCCGACCGCTCGCCGAGGCTGCTGGGCTGCCCTGGATTGATTCGCGAGACGCTCTGGCCCTCAACAAGATCATTGACGATCTCGTATCTACCGCTCCACAAGGACCACCGGACGCAAGTCGCTTCAGGGCGATCACGTCCATGTACACCGCCGGCTTGCAGGGCGAGCGCCCCAGCACATGGAATCGGGCCAACGCTGAACTCCATCGAGACGTAAATCGCGTGACCGAGTGGTTCGGACTCGCCCACGACATCTCGCTGACGATCACTGGTCAACGCCTACCGACAATGCGGAGTTAGCGGCACCCGCCCAGCAACAGACCCCGTTCAGGCCCCGCCCCCGGCCAACCCCTCCAAGACACCCGACATCCCACAGCGCCCGAGGTCTCGGAGGTGCGAACACAGCACAGGCCCCCTCGATCGCGGCAGAAGTTCGGGTCGATCCCCGAGGACGGACGACCGCACGCGGGGTGTCCTGCAACAGGGCTCGGACGTCTACCTCGCCTTCTTCCTTCTGGACCTCGATCTTGTGGATCAAGTCCACGCACACCGCGGTCGGCTGGTTGCCACCCCGAACGACAAGACAACTATACATTGCATTTATCACTCACGTCTACTTCCGCCCCACACCCCATGGTTCAGCCTGTATCGCCAACTCGCCTCCTTCCAAGCCGAGGAAGGCAGCCGCCCAGCCGGCCCCGCAGACCATGCGGGTCGAGTGGACTAGGGCGGGGCCGGACCCCGGGGCCAGGCCCTGTGCCGTGACCCCAGCGGGACCACGTGGCGGTCCGGCTGGCACTGCGACTCGGCGTCGAGCCGCCGCTCCCCCAGCGCCGTCGCGTCGACTGGGACATGCACTGAGTCAGCTTCACCCGAAGCGGCCTCGCCTTTCGGTGGGGCCGCTTCGGCATGTCCGGGGACGTCTTCACGCGCGGGCGCACGCGGTGTGTCCGGTCAGGCCGCATGGCAGGGCGGCTCCGGGCTCGGGGCGGTGACGGGGAGCGGGCCGGGCTGCGGACCAGGCTGTCGGGGCCGGTCCGTGCTGGCCTGAGCTGAGCGGGGCTGGACCGTGGTGGTGAAGGCCGGCCCGGCCCCGACAGGAAGCAGGCCTCTTCCTCCGGCTATCGCGGAGAAAGAGGTGTCGTCGTGGCGAGGGGGCTTGCCCACGGGGGCTGACCAGGCACGATGCTCAAGATCGCAAAAGTGGGGGTCCCCCTCCCGGTCACACTTCCGGTGCAACTCCTAGTGCACCTCTACGTGCAACCCTCCAGCCCCCTTCCGGTGCAACTGTCGCGGCGCCCCGTCCATATGGGCTTGCCCACCTCCGAAGCGCACCGGATGGCCGGCTCCTGGCTACCCTGCCGGTAGTACCGAAAGTCGTGGCGGCCGGGCTCGCCGGACATCACGTCGTAGCAGTCGGGGCAGGACAGTCCGAGCGAGGCGATCATCCAGCCTCCGGTCGCGACGGTCGTCCCGCACTTCCCGTAGTGGTCGACGTCGGGGGTGGGACAGGTTGCCGGGAGCGGCGCGGTGGTCCTGGTGCTGGGGAAGGCCGGGCGGGCCGCGGTCCAGCTGTGCCGCTGGTACTCGGCGTGGGCGTCCTCCAGGAGGCAGAAGTGGCCGGGGGCGTCCGGGATCGCGTCGGCCTGTGGGCCGTGCACCTCGATGTCCCATGCGGTGGTCGCCTGCCCGTCGCCGAGGGTTGGAGCCCGATCCACGGTCCGCTTGCGGTGGCGGCCGGCCCGGAACCGCGTACGCCTGGCTCTGTACACGAGAACGAGGTCTGGCTCACTTTCCGTTGAGGACTGACTGACCGTAATGTCGAGCCCTATAACCAGCGGTGAGAGGCTGACGTGAGCCAGTACTACAAAGTGGGCGACCAAGCTCTGTGGAACCCGTCCAACGGGGCGTCCCGGCTGTTCATGAACCAGGTCACCGTCTATCAAGCCGAAGTGGGTCTGCCGTCCGGCATCGGCCCCATGGAGGCGGACGAGTGTCAGATCGACCCCATCGCATTCGCAGTGTTCGTCGACGCGCTGCTCGCCTGGCATAGCGAAACCAGGCATGCCGTCATGGCCGCTCTGTCCGAAGGGTTCGTTGCCACGGTGCTGGCCTTGGCTGAGAAAGCGAGCATCGAGGTGAACTGGCAGGCTGCCGAGCGCGCCGAGAGCGACTATCTCCAGACAGCTTCGGATCCCCATGCGAAGGAGTGGACAGCCGCACTACAGCAGAAGTCACGCGAGCTCACCCGGTACGTGGCGACCTGAGGCTCGTCCTTCGACACCCGTGGCCCGACAGCCGGGATTGCCTCCGACCGTCACCCGCGGTGCACGCTTCACGGAAAGTGAACAGAGCCGAAACCGGCTCTGGTCCACCGTCCGTGGAGGCTCACGGATCATGATGTCAGTGGTGTGTGGTGGGATGGCCAGGTTCTGACTGATCTGTTGGGAGACCGTCGTGACGTCTTCGTATCCGTCCCTGACTCGTGCCTTGGCCGACGCTTTGGTCGATGTCCTGTGGTTCATCGACGGCAGCGAAGACGAGCAGATGGATCAGGACGACGCGGTCAAGGTGATGGAGGGCGTCGCCCACGTGGTCAGCACGCTGTCGAATGATCAGCAGCAGGAGCTGACCGCCCTGCTCGGGGAGATGGCAGCCGCCGAGACCAACCCCGCTCGCCGTGAGTTCCTGGAGGAGTTCCCGGAGGGCTTCGGGCTCATCGACGATCTGTCCTGAAGGATTTCAGCATGCCTGAAAGGCAGTCCAAACCGTGCCGCGGCGATGGATCCTCCACCCAGACTCATCCTCCGCTCCGGCGAGGTCTCGACATCTGGCCTACTCGTCTTCAGCGTCGAACCCCCAAGGGTGGGATGACCTGCGGATTCTCTAAGACGTCATCTCATTTGGTCGGTTCGGTAGGCTGCGGGCCGTGGTGAGGATTGTCGAGCGGCTGGTGCCGAACGAGCTGTGGGAGCTGTTCCAGCGAGTGGTGCCGGACGCTCCTTCGCGGCCCCAGGGTGGTGGCCGGCGCCGGCATGGTGACCGAGAGGTGCTGGCTGCGATCGTGTTCGTGGCCACATCGGGCTGCACGTGGCAGCAGCTGCCATCCGCGTCGTTCGGGCCGTCGGGAGCGACAGCCCACCGGCGCTTCTCTGAGTGGACGAAGGCCAGAGTGTGGGCCAAGCTCTACCGCCTGGTCCTCGACGAGCTCGGGGCCCGAGGCGAGCTGGAGTGGTCCCGCTGCGCGATCGACTCGGTGAACATGCGGGCCTTGAAAAGGGGGACCTGACAGGTCCGAATCCTGTGGACCGGGGCAAGTACGGCTCGAAGATTCACTTGATCACTGAGCGGACCGGTCTGCCCATCTCTGTCGGGATCTCGGCGGCGAACTTGCACGACAGCCAGGCCCTGATCCCGCTGGTGAAGGGCATACCGCCGATCCGGTCCCGCCGCGGGCCCCGGCGGCGCAAGCCGGGCAAGCTCCACGGCGACAAGGGCTATGACTACTCTCACTTGCGGAGATGATTACGCGAGCGCGGCATCACCCACCGCATCGCTCGCAAGGGGGTCGAGTCCTCGCAGCGGCTGGGCCGTCATCGCTGGACTATCGAACGCACCATGGCCTGGCTCGCCGGCTGCCGCCGGCTCCACCGACGCTACGAACGCAAAGCCGACCACTTCCTCGCCTTCACCGCCATCGCCTGCACCCTCATCTGCTACCGCAGGCTCATGCCCACCCGGGGCGACAAGGCTCAGGTGTTGGCGGCGCCGTAGTGCAGGACGTTGCCTTGTGGAAGCAGGTATCCGATGTCACGTGTCTGCGGCAGCCTTCCGGCCAGCGTCGATGCGTCGGTGCAGCCGGAGACCTCGAAACCGATGACCCCCAGCCGGAAGGAGGCGATCTTGAAGGTTTCGGTCCCGATGGCAGCCAGCCAACCGTCTAGCACGTCTGACCTGAAGAACGGTCGACCGTCCCAATAGGCGAGTCCCGCCTGATCCAGCGCACCGACGGGGACGTAAAAGTCCAGCCAGTCGCTGCTTTCATCACCGCCCCGGATCGCCACACAACCGCAGACGGCCAGTTGGCCCGTCGGCAGGCGGACCTGGCCGTGGAGGTGGCCGAACTCGGTCAGTGATCCAACGGTGCACGGCACGGGATCCTGCTCCTCAGGCTCACGATCTCTCCGCCCGAAGCACCCTTGAACGTCTGCGGCGGACCACAGAGCACTCAGTACGGCTTGAATCTGCGCATCATCAGTCGATCCAACCTCTATGGCCAGCTCGTAGTAGCCGTTGGACCAGTTGGTCTGGTCCCGGAAGGCGGCAGGACTCGTCATGGCGTGATCATGCGGCAGAGACCTCCCTCGATGCCACCCGCATTCAAGCGCGCGGCCGGACCAATTGAGATGGCCTCTAAAGCCCTTACCCGGAGGCCGCAGTCTGGAGATGATGACCCTTCAGGGGAGAACCAGGGGGGCAAGCCGAGATGCGCAGGACATTTCTTGCCGCTGGGGTGATGCTCAGCTGCATCCTTACGAGCGGGTGTGAGGGCGACGCGGCTTCCACCAGTCCGAGCGAGACGAGGGACACGAGCCGGGCCCAGGTGTGCACGACTCTGGTCACCGCACGAATCGCCCAGATGTGGCGGGAGAGCGTGGGCTCCGAGCTGGCACCCGACGGCCGCGCAGCCGCACGTGAGTTTGACGAGAGGTACCGGCTCGGCTCCCCTGAGTACAACAGCTACCTGCAGCGTCTCCATGAGGGTATGCCTGTGGTGGCACGCGAGATCGCTCTTGTGGGGAAGTCGAAGGATGATGCGATCCTCGCGCAGACAGCGGCCGTAGCCGAGTACGTGCGCCAGGACTGCGAGGTCGCGTACGGCTCGTAGGTCGCCGCGGAGCGACGCGACTCAAGAGCACTCAGACCTTCGCGGTTGCGGGCATAACCTCAACCAGACGGTGGCTCCTGACCACCTGCAAGAACGGCGGCTACGCCCACACCTTGAAGTGGACTCTCCCGGCCAGAGCCCTCCCGGCCGGCCGCAACCACAACACCTGTCCAGGGGCATCCGCACGTCGGCGAAACCTCATCATTCGCACGGGCCGCGTATCTGACATGACCGCGGGTCGAAGGTCCTGCAACATATCTAGGCAGGCCAGCCCCATCGCGGACTCCAGCGTTCGGAAAAGGCCCGGAGTACGTGCAGGCCTGGCTTCGCATCATGAGGTCCGCGCCGGACTGGACGTTCTACGCGTGCACCAAGAGCGTTCCCCTGTTCCGTGAGCACGTGGAACCGGACCCGCCCGCCAAGGTCCCCGCGGCAAGGCGGGTCGAGCCCAAGGCAAGAGCGTGCGGCGCGCGCCTTACTCGTCGGTCGGCGCATGGCCGGCGAGGCGCTCGGGATCGTGCTGCACGCGCTTGAGGGCGGCATCGGCGAGTGCTTCTCGCCGATGGGTGAGTTCCCGGTCGAGCGTCTGCACGGCGTTCTCGGCGAGCCCATCGTCGGTCATCTGCCAATAGTGCGGCTCGTAAGCCTGGCGGACGCGAGTCGGCTGGGAGAAGAGCGCCTTTATCAAGGGGTCGGCGATCGCGTCCGCGGCAGCTTTTAGCCCTTCGGGCGGTTCGGCGTGGCGGATGAGTCCGAATTCGAGAAGGCGCCGACAGCCGTCCTCCCAGGCATCGTGACGCAGGCCGAAGGCCTGCATGCGGGGCCGCGTGGTGAGGAAGACACCCGACGTGCGGTGCTTCCTGGGCGCCCACTGGCTCATCCTTCTCAGGATGAGCCAGGTGGCGACCTCGGAAGGATTGAGCACCTGGATCCAGCCCTTCAGGAAGAAGTCCTTGGGGAGCGTGATCGTCCTGGCGGCTGTCCAGCTACGGACGGGGACGGTATAGAGGTCCGGGGTCGGCATGTCGCCCCGCCCGCCTTCCTTCATGAGCGAGAAGTCCTCGTACAACCGCTGTCCGCGCACGCCCCTGGGCATGGAGACCAAGGCGTCTTCATGGCCGAGTTCTTCCAGAGTTGTCAGGGCTCCCTTGACTTGCCGAAGCCGCAGGTCCTCCAGCTTCCTCGTGCGCCACCGTTCCTCCGCGCGCGCACTACCGCGGAGCTCGGGAGGCATGTTCTTCAACGCGGCGTCGTACGCGCCCGATGCGGTGTCGTACGCACCGTCGATGGCAACGAGGGTGGACCACGATTCGACGCCCTTCAGCGGGCGAACGTTGCGCCGGAGGTGTCCTGTGTGCAGCCTGCACTGCGCCTCAAAGAGGGCCAGCAGGTAGAAGCGCAGCGCTATGCCCCGTGGAAGGACCAGCTTGGTGAGTCTCGATCGTTGCCCGTCGGCCCGCAGCAGAGCGCTGCGCAGGACGATCGAGTGCGGCTTTTGCCGGCCTTCCAGATTCCGCCCAGGGCCTCAGACGCTTTCGTGACTGAGCCGGTCCTGCGCATTTGCTGCAGTCGGCGCAGTCTGCGCTCGTTCGTCTCCTGTGCATCAGCCACGAAGGAAGGTTAGCGTTTTGATCCCGCAGTTTTGATCCGGGTTAAGGCCTTGCTAGAAGGCCTTAACCCGGATCAAAACGTTGATCACGTCCTGACGAAGGCTCTTCCAGGCCCCTCACCATGGACTACAGGCCCGCTCAACGTGGGCTCGGCGGCCACGTCGTTCGCACAGACGCGAACGGCCCCGGGGTCCATCCGGGGCCGCCTGCTCGAGGATCTCTTCAAGGAGAACAGTACGTGGCAGATGCCAATAACCCTCAGCCCCTGCCTCAGCGCTGGGCGATCATCCTGCTCGCCGGCGTCCTGGCGGGCGCCCTCGTCCTGAGCCTGGAAGGCCCGCTGCTCGGGCTCGGTGCCGCAGGCGCGACAGTGCTCGCCCTGCACAAGCTCATGGCATAGCGAAACCGGTGGAGGGTGCTGCCGGCACCCTCCACTAGCGCTGTCACGTGCCCTGGCCGTCCCGTGCCCAACAGGGCGGCACCGCGGGCGCCTCCCGAACTCGAACTCGTGAACATCGACTTGGCCATCTCGTGGACAAAGCCGTACGCCCTTGTCGTACGGGGTCTGCACGTCCACGACGGAGTCGACACCGAGCGTCGACCCCCACCGGTCGCGGCGACCGCCTTCGCGGCGTTGCGACCCGGGCAAGCCTCGCCATCCCATGGGCAAGCCCTGGGCGCACCAACCTGGCAAGCCTGGGTGCACCGTCGGCACGCCGTTTCTGCGGGCTTGGCAATCTGGTCGGTGCGGGGCGCAGCAGGCTCTCTCCGGTGGAGAACGAGAACGCCTGACCCTGTGAAGGGCCGGGCGTTCCGTCATGGCGCAGCAAGCGCACCGGAGCGAGCGAGTCCGGGAGCTAGGAGCGGACGGGGTCGGCGGTCATCGTCTCCTTCACGTAGGAGGGCAGCACCCGGCTGCTGCGCAGGGCCTGCGCGACCACAGCGCGTAGGTCGTCCCCCTCGACCCCGGCCGGTGCGGCACCGCGGATCCGAGTCCAGGCCTGTGTCGCCCGTACGGCAAGCGCAAGAATCGTTTCCGGAGAGACGAGGTAGAGATGCGGCACCGCGGCGGTTACCCCCGTGTCGGAGACGATGCCCTTGGGTGAGGCAAGGACGCTGATGCTGCCGGCTGGCGGCTCGTCGACTTGCTGGTCCCCAGCGAGCTGCTGGAGGTGTGTGTTGGTCTGTCGGATGTCGTTCAGGCTGATTCCGCCCTCGGACTTCTGCTCGCTCTTGGCCTCGACGGTCAGCCACCAGGAGGGCCACAGCCAGGCCGCGTCCTCGCGGCCCTGTGCCGACGGCTTGGACGAGCTGGCTCCCAGCAGTTCGCCGAGGGAGGCGAGGCCCTGTTCGTACTTGGTGGAGTTCTGGTTTCCGAGGTTGGCCAGCATCTCGGTGGCGAAGGCTTCGTACTTGGCGGCGGTCTTGAGCTTCTTGGACGACCGGTAGGCCTCGGCGACAGCGGCCACGGCCTCGCAGTCCACGAGCCCGAGCTCGGGCTCGGCGTCCGCCTGACCTTCGATCTCCCGCAGCCACGTGGTGCCGATAGCTGCCTTCCGGGCTCGTTCCAGCAGTTGCTCGGCGCGCGCCGGAGCCGCAGGCGCCCCGGTGGCCAGCCGGGCCCACGCGGAGCCGAGGTAGGCCCACATCGCTTGGTACGGGCGCAGTTCTTCGCCGGTCAGGAGATTAAGGGCTTGTACCGCGCGCTGGGAGGCGGCATCCCAGTCCTCCAGCCAGGCGGCTTGCCATGCCATGACCTCGTGCTCGGCGCTGTCGGCCAGCTTGGCCACGTAGACGGGTTCCTGTTTGGTGCACTCGGAGCGGCGCTCGACGATGTCGGGCTCGGCGTCCTCTTGCCAGATCTCGTCGCGGTTCAGGGCGCTTCGCGCCAGGGCGACGAGGTCCGACGGGAGGACCTGGCTGTTGTCGCGGCCGAATGCGATCTCGGCCTGGAGCTCGGGGGGCAGGCCTTCCCGAACGTCGAGGCGGGAGAGGAATCGCTGGAGTTCGCGCCCGGTCACGATGACCAGGGCGAAGTCGCGGGGGCCGCGGGTGCAGCGGCCGGCGCCCTGGATGACGCGGGTGCGGACCCGCTCCAGCGCGACGCGGCCAGCGCGCAGCCGGGTCTGGAGGAACTGGTCTTGGAGGTGGAGGGTGTTGGGGAGGTCGTGCATGAGGATGACGCTGCAGGACTCGTCTGGCAGGTCCATGCCGTCGAATCGGCTCGGGGCGAGCAGCATTCCTCGTTCGGCGTCCTTGAACGGCTGGAGTCCGTCTAGGGTGTCGCCGGGCTGGAATCGCTCAATATGAGGAACGTCCAGGGTGTCGGCGATTTTGGTGGCCGACCTTGTGTCGGGAGTCAGCACGACGCTCTTGCCACGCAGGGCGATCAGCCGGCCCACCAAGCCGCCCTTGGTCTCGGGACCGGGAGGCGCCTCGGCCGTGTCGGGCGGGGTTGGCTCGTTGGGGTCTGCGGCATGCAGCCCGGCGGGGCCGAACGGGTCCTGGGGCGACTCGGCCAGGTCGGGAAAGACGAAGAAGCGCCGGCCGCTGCCGATGTTCTCCCACTCCGGCGGCGCCGGAATCCGGCTGATCTTCAGTCGGCCGAAGGCCCGCTCCAGTTCGCCGCCTTCGCCGAGGGTCGCGGAGAGGTAGATCCGCTGCTGGGGGCCGGTGAACGGGTCGTGGGTGAACGTCGGGGGGATCATCGGCCGGATGTACCAGCCTTGCGGGCTGACGTAGAACAGGCAGGCACGCAGGTGCGGGCGGATCATCGTGAACCGGAACGAGGCGTTGCCGGACAGGGTCGACAGCACCTTGTCCAAGTCGGGGGCGTGCTTGGCCACAGCGGACGCTGGCACCAGCCGGACTTCCGTGCCGCTGTGCCGGTCGGTTAGCCGGGTCACCAGGTGGGGGTCGAGGTCGTCGCCGAAGACGTCCAGTAGTGAGGTGAACTGGCTGGCCGCGGCCTTGATCTCCACCGCCCAGGCGTCCGCGACGTAGCTCTCGGCGGCGTGCGCGTCGTCGAACAGCAGGCTCTGCGCATCCGGGAAGGCGGAGTTGGTGTTGAACACGTGGCTGTAGACCGTGATCGCCACGGCGTCGGCGCCCTCGTAGCGGGCGAGGTCCTGGTCGGAGAAGTCGGAGCGCTTGCCGATGAACAGGGCGGCGGGTACACCCTGGGCCCGGGCGGCTGTCCAGACCTGGTGGGCGAGCTGCTTGGTCGGGCAGGCGTACACCGAACGGTGCTTGAAGTAGCGCCGCCTCCAGTCCGCGAGGAGCAGCCCGACCAGCGTCTTGCCCGAGCCAGTCGGGAGCTCCAGGGCGACGTCTGGCTTGTTCAGGACCTCGGCCGAGACGTAGGCGCGCAACATGTCGGCCTGGTGGGACCACAGCGCGCCGTGGCTGGTGGTTGTGCGCGGAAGTACGCCGAACAGTGCCTCCGGTGTCGGCGGCGCTGTCACCTGCTTCACGCGCTGCCGGAACCGGACTGGCTGCTTGTCGTCCACGCTGACCCCCTCGGCGCCGGATGCCGACGCGCACGTTCCGCTCCTCGACGCAGCGATCGTAGTCCCGCGTCCCTCAGTCGTCGGCGAAACTTCCGATGCCGGGATTTTCGGGGCTCAGGGCTCGGTGATGCCGAGCTCTCGGGCGGCGGGGCAGATCGAGCAGACTTCGACCTGGGGCTGGCGGAGGGTGCCCGCTCGCGGGTTGTGGGCCGCGTACGTCCTGAGGCGAGGCGGCAGTCTGCGGTGTGGACGGGCATGCGCGACCCTCTGCCGATGAGGTCAGTTGCCATTCGGTTAGCGGTGATGGCGATTCTTGAAAATCACCATGTCCGCTCGTCGCCCCACTTGGTCCAGAGTCCAACGAAAGGGCGCTTCAGTGAGCGCCACGTCCGTTGTCGGCCGGGCAGCTCGCTCGCAGTGGACCAGCGCCCTCGTGGCCGGTTCCTACACCGGCGGAGGAGCAGGATGACGTGCCAGCCATTGCTGCAGTTCGCGGTGTCGGAACTGGTAGGCCGCGCCCGCATAGCGCAGCAGCCCGGCGGCACAGGCCCAATCCAGGAAGACCCCGAGCCTCAGCGGCAGCTTTCTTCGGGAGCACAGCAAGAAGACCAGGTACCGGCGCGCGGATGGGCCACCGAACCCGACCCCGAACGTGAGCGCGGCAGCAGTCCCGACGAAGAGGCCGGACCCAAACCCGTCTTTGGCCCTGAGTCCGGCCGCAAGCCCGGCCGTGAATCCGAGTGCCAGCCCTGATGCAAGCCCGATCCTGAGTGCCCGCGAAAGGTCATTTCGGATGGGGTCACGAGGCTGTGCACTCGTTGGCGGCCCAACCGTGCTGAGGGCCATGATCCCGGTCGTGACGAAGCCCCCGAGACCGAGCCCGAGCCCCATTGTGAGCCCCATCGCGGGCCCAAAGTTGAGCCCGGCCGCGAGCCCGAACGCTAACCCGAGGACGAGCCCGCTTGTGCTGGCGGACGTGAGGACTAGGCGTCTGGCTTTGGCCGGCAAGGTTCTCCACCGTGTGCGCGCAGGGGGAGCCACGGAAGCCCGTGCTGCAAAAGAGCCTGCCGCAAGGGCGGAAAGAAAGACAATGCTAGGTGGGTAGCCACCCAGCCATGTGCCGAGAAGCGGCAGCAGGATAACGAGCGTGGTGAGCACCGCGTCGGTGGCGCGCACTCTGCGGGGTCCGGCCATTGGCCACAGCTGGTGCAGGAGCAGGTCGGTGCGGGGGCTAGCACCTATCTCTGCGGGAAAGTCCAAATAGGCGGCGAGGCGAGCGAGCCAGCGGTGAACCTCGCCTGCAGCGTACGGGTGCTGCGGATGCGGGTGGAGCGTGGTGGCCGCGGGGACGAAGCGGGCAAGCAAGTGTTCGTCGAGGTCGGCCGGGGTGGCGTGTTGGAGCAGATCGGTGGGGTCGCCGTCATGGGCGTAGACGGTGGCAGCCAGGGACAGCCGCCATGGCGTGGACAAAGTGGCGCTCAACGTGCCAGATGAGTTCTGCTCCAGCGCTTCGAGCACGGGCTGCCAGCGCCTGGGATCGTGAGCACGCAGTCGCAGGTAGGTGTGGGCGGTGGAGGGAGTAACAGGGTCGATGTCGACCCGTGCCGAGTCGAGCAGTCGTGCCTGCTTGCCGAGGGCCTCATAGTGATGCGTGCGGCAGGTCAAGATCACTGGGCCCGCTGCACGCCCGTCCTGGTAAGCATTGAGCGCCTCCAAGGCCGTCTGGGCGCGTGGGGCATCGGGGGAAGGGGTGCCATCGGGGGCGGTGGGATCCATCTCGTCCAGGCCGTCCAGTACTGGCAGCAGGCGGCGCTGACGGACAAGCTTGTGGGCCATCTTGGCTGGCCAGTCGTAGACGTTCACCAAATAGGAGACGATCCACTCGGGTAGGGGGGTGGTGGTGTCCCATTCGGTCAGCGGCAGGCGTACCGGGACCGGATCATCCTCACGCCGCCCCTCCAGGAGGGCCAACGTCAACTCCACGGCGAGCACCGTCTTGCCTGCTCCTGGCCCGCCGGTGACCACCAGGCGGCGCGGGCGCGTCTGTTGGTAGTACGCCGCCACATCCGGAAGGGGTGGATCCCCGCCAAACAGATGCCCCATGGGGGCGGGAACCTCCGCCTCTCGCCCCGGCTCGGGATGAAGCGTGAAGGTGAGATTGATTCTCTGGGTATCGTCCCCGATCAACTGGCGCCACTGCCGCTGCTCATCCTCCTTCACCAAGTCGGCCAGGTCGCGCGTCAGCTCGGCCAGGTCCGGAGACTTCCACAGGCCTGCCAGCCCGAACGCTACCCCGATCGGGAGCCCGAGCAGGCCTGCGGTATCCGACGGGCCCAGGCCTCCGTGAGCCAGCTGTACCACCGCATACAGCACGCTTGCTGCCACAAAGAGCCCGCCCACTACCGGCAGCCAGACCCGTCGACTCCGATATTTGCGCCCTCTGACTCTCGCCATGCCTTGATGATCACCGTTCGGGTGCTGCCTGAAAACGCGCCATGCCGGAGATGAAGGGCCTGGCACCCGCGGCGCCTTCCTCCCGTGTGAGCCTCAGGCTCCCCGACCAGGCCGAAACTCATGGTTGACGCAGGGCCGACACGCCGGTGGACATCGCGCGGAAAGCCAAACAAGGTCATACGAAGGGTGGGGAGATCAACAGAGCAGGTTTGCCCCATGGCTGAGTAGCAGGTGGGGAGATTCAAATAGCCCCATCAGCGGGGTGACGGCCAGCTCACTCCGGGCGGGGCCGCGGTGGTCCGCCGCTGCGGTCGGCCCCGCCCTCATTGACTCGGTGAGCTGAGGTCCGAGCCCCGAGGCACTGTGCGCGCAACTCGGCGATTGGTCGTTGCCAGCTCCTGCTCATTGCCATCCCCCTCCAGGTCCGCATCCGTTTCGTCGTGAGGTCGTCCGCCCCCCGATGGCACAGCCTTCCGGGTGCGGAGGAGCGCGGCATCAAGGCATGGACGCCGTTTGCCGCGATGTCGCAGAACCGGGCGGGCGCCTCTGGCCTGGGTTACAGCGGTGTTCAACGGGCGCCGAGCGGCTGACTCAGCACCACGTCGACCGCGGGCCCCCGGCTCTCCACGATCTCGAGGAGCTGGTGGAGGCCCGGGCTGTCGGCGTGTCGGCGACGAAGCGTCTGCGGATCGGCGTAGAACGCGTACCGCGCGCGGGCGACCAGCTCGGGGTCCTGTTCGCGCTTCTCGATCTCCCACCTGGTGCGGCGCAGCTGCTCCATCCACTCAGCGGTGGTGGCCTCGGCCGGGAGCGAAGTCCTGCCCGTGGACGGGCGCCCCGCGATGAAACTCGACAGCGTGTCCATGCCCGCGTCTCCTTCTGGCTGGCTCGGTGGTACGGATGACGAGGTGCGGCGTGCGGTCGGGTAGGGCCGGCAGGGCTCAGGGCGCGTTGTGGGGGCGCTTGGTGCCCTTGCGCCTGTCGCGCAGGGCAGCGAGCAGCTCTTCGGGCTCGGGCCGGAGCCCGCTGCCCAGGTAGCGGATCCCTTCACCCTCGGGCGCGGTCTCGGTGGGCTTGCCGATCGGGTGCCGGCGGCTGGTCGCGGTCCGCCACCCGAAGCGCTCGTCCCACACCAGGGCCGGCGCCGGCTGGTCGGCGGCGAGGAGCACGGCGGCGGCGAGGTGTTCTCCGTCGGGCTGGCGCATCTCCACCTGGGCCTGCTGGGCAATGCCGGCCGCGGCCAGGAAGTCCGCGGTCTGCTGCAGGTACGGCTTGGCGCTGCGGGCGTGCAGCTCCCGCTGGGCGATCGCGATGGCGCCACGGTGGGTGCTGGTGGGGTAGCCCAGCTGGAGGGCGGCGGCCTTCGGGTCCAGGTCGGGCTGGGCCTCGACGAGGTCGGCGATCCGCCGGCCGCGCAGGGTGGCCAGGCCGGACTGGGCGGTGGGGAACTTGGTGATGCCCAGGGTGTCGGCGACGGCGTCCACGGTGATGGCAGGGTCGGCGTCCAGGAGCTCGGCGATCCGCGGCAGGATCTGGTCGCGGGGGATCATGTCGCCGCTGCCTTCGCGGCGGCCGCCGCCGGCGCCGCGGCCGGGGCGCTTGTTCTTGTACGCGAGGACCAGGCGGCGGGGCCAGTGCTCGGTGCCCTTGGGGCCTTCGGGTACGAGGACCACGCCATTAACCAGGTCCGGGTCGTTCTTGTACCCATTCCAGGTCACGGCGGCGATGCCGAGCAGCTCGGCGGCCTCGTGGCGGTCGAGGAGGTCCTCGTCGTCGTCTGTCTGGGGCAGCTCGGGGATCGGCTGGCCGGCGTAGTAGGCCTTGGTCTGCTCTGCGTCCCAGAGCTGGGCCCGGGATGTGGGCGAGCTGATCGACGCCGGGTGGCCTTCTGCGGCGTACGGCTTTTGATTGCGGACGGTGGTGAGCTTCTTGCCGAGGATGTCGGCCAGGTCGGCCATGGTCTGGACGTGCTTGAGGCGTCCGGCGCGGATCATCTTCTTCTCCATTACTGGGTGGCGGGGCGCTTGCGGCGCCCCGCCGGGGGGTGTGTCAGGTGCTCGAGGGGTCGGACAGACGGTTCGGGTTGCACGGCACGCCGGCCTCGGCGCCGCATCCTTCGCGGGAACGGGCAGCGGCCTCGAGGATCGGGCGGAGGCGGGCGAAGGCGTTGTCCGCGCTGGTGTACGGGGTGAGTTCGCCGGCGGTGATGACGTACAGGGCGTGCGGGGGGGGGTGGCTGGTGGTGCGCACCCGGATGCTGGTGGTGTCGCCCGTGCCGTAGGCGAGATCGGGCATCGCGAGGACGATGCGGCGGCCGGGGCCTGGGGCGGTCTGCTGGCCGGAGAGTTGGCGAAAGGCATGGAGGCTTCAAGGGGTTGGTGTTTTCGGGTTCGACGGGCTGCCACCACCCGTCAACAAAAAAACCTTACCCACCTTACATCACCACGTGCAAGTGGATCGGATCCGCACTATCGCGTCGCAAAGATAGACTCGGAGACGAGATACGCCCCTCGGGTCTCCCGGAGTGTGTGTTTTCGGTTGGCCGGCGCCCTTGCCACCCGCCTCGGCGGAAGTGGGCGCCGGCCGCTTTCGTCTCCGCCGGGCCACTGGGTGAGCCTGCATGCCAGGTGCTCTGGGCACTCTCTTCACCTTCCGGGTCCCGGTGAACCGCTCCTGCGCTAGCCTCGTTGCAGCATCTACGACTTGGAGGCCGCGATGCGGATCGTCTTCGACCCGGCCGAGCAGGAGGCCCTGCGGGCCGACGCGCGGGAGATGGCTGACGGCGACCCGCAGATCGCCTACGTCCTCGAGCGGCTGGCCGGCGAGGGCGTGGATCTGGACCGGGTCACCTCCTGGGAGGACCTGCGCGAGAACCTCGGACAGCCCCCGCTCGACGACGCCGCTCCCACCTCGAACGTCGCCTGATGGGGCGGCACGCCCCGAAGCGCGCCCGCATCGTCTTCTACGACGTGGCGCAGGAGCAGATCGAGAAGATGACGGAGGCCGAGCGCCTTCGGCTGGACCCTGCGCTGGTCGCCATCTCCAGGAATCCCGAGATCGGCGTGCTGTCGAAGCACGGTGCGATCCGGGAGCATCGTGAGGACGGCATCCGGATCCTGTACGTGCCGACGGCCCTGGGCACCCTGGTCCTGGTCGCCTACGTCGAGGCGGAATGACCCGCGCGCTCCCCCACCAGTGCCGCGTCCCGCAGTCGGCCACCGCAAAGCCCCGGATCAAGAGGTCCGGGGCTTTGCTGTTCGGCCCAATCCCGGACGAACGGTCTCTCACGCTCAAGGTGCCGAAATGCCGGGATGAGGTCTACCGCTTGACCCGGCCGCGGATGGCGAGGGCGGCCAGGCCGAGCAGCACCGGCTCGGCCAGTCGGGATGCCATCTCGGTGTAGGTGCCGGTGGTGGTGAGGTCCTGGCCTGAGGAGCGGAAGACGACCGAGTTCACCACGATCCGCAGGGACTTCTCCCACCGTTCAGAGGTGAGCCGGGAGTGAAGTGAGCCGGTGGGGTTGCCCGGGGCCGGCTTGTCGGTGGTCAGTGAGATGTCCTGCCCGTTCAGCCGTCCGCTGGTGGTGGGCTTCGGATCGGCCTGCGGCAGCCCCCACAGCATCATGATCAGCACCGTGGCAGCCATGGCACTAAGCAGCCAGCCCAGTGCGCGGGATGCTCGCAGCCCGTACCCGGACACCGCCCAGTACACAGCCAGGAGGGTGCGTTCGGCGCGGGGCCGCTTGTGGTCGTGTCGGCGCATTTCCATCTCGCCGTAGTAGAAGTCGGCGCTGTCCGGCTCGTTCTTGCTGTCCTCGAAGGACTTCCGCAGCTGCCGGTACACCGGCGCCAGCTGTGCCGGCCCCACCACCTCCACCCCGGCAGGCGCAGCGGTCCACCCGGTCCATCCCTGTGCCGCCCGCCAGTGCTGCTCCTCGGCCACCGTCCGCCGCACGGTCCATCGCATAGGAAGCAGGCCACGCAGACGCAGCCCCGACGGGGTGGGCGCCAGCGGGAACTCCCCTTCCAGACGAAGCTGGTCAAGGTGCACCGCGCCGGAAAGCAGGCAGCCGCGGAGGTCCACGTTGTGAAGCACCAGGTGGGCCGCGTCTGCTCCCCTCACAGACTCAATGCATACCGCTGGATCACTGCCCACCACGTCTCGCTCAGCCGAGGCTGCTCCAGTCACCTCGAAGGGAGCAGTGCGAGCAGTGATGCTCACCGGATACTCGAATACCGCGTCCCTCAAGTTGACAGTGGCACGCCTCAGCCAAAGGGCGGCCGTAGAGTTCCATCGCGTTTGCTGGCACTCGAGCCGGGTTGCTGCTGCCGCGATGATGACGGAGTTCACGAACCGGGCTCCGGACAGGACGAGGGCTCCCTGGCAGATCAGCGGACCCAACTGCGAAGCGTTCTCGAACGTCACCCCGTCGAACCAGGCGTCGCCGGAGAACGTCACCCCCCGAGATTGAACCTCGCCGCTGAACGTCACATCGTCGAACCATGCGAGGCCGGAGAAGTCCGTCCGGGTAAAGGAAGCGTGGTCAGAGAACGTGGCCTCGCCGAACACGGCGTCGCCGGAGAACGTCACCCTGGAGAAGATGGCGTATTGGGAGAACGTTGCCCTATCGAACGAGACGTAGTCGGCGAATGTCGCCTCGTCGAAGCTGGCATGGCCGGAGAACGTGGCTTGTTGGAACCACGCTTGGTTGGAGAAGGTCGCCTCTTCGAAGGTGGCCTCGCCGGAGAACGTCGCCCCCACGAACGAGGCGTAGCTGGAGAAGGTCACCCCACGGAACCTCGCTTCGCCGTGAAACGTCGCCCCGTCGAACCAGGCGGCGTCAATGTATCGCCGGCCAGTGGCAGGATCACGGAGCGCGTTTAGGAGCTGGTGCAACAGATCCTCCGAGATGAGGGTGCCGCGATGGTCGAGGGCCCCGCCGGAGGACAGCGAGCTGAGGTAGGTAGACCGGTCGGCGCTCGTCAGGTGAGCCAGGCACGAGCCGTACGGCTCTACCTGACGGCCCCGGCAGCCAACCGGGTCGCTTGTCGGGTCCGCATCGCGCGCGCAATGCGGCCAACTCGGCGCAGGCAAGGACGGCGGTGCGCCAGCGGTCGTCATGTCCGCTGAGACGTTCCAGACCGAAGCCTGGTTGCCCACAGCGCCGTGATCGGCCTGCTGGCGACCATCACGCATTCGGCTCTGTCGAGGATCTTGTTGACGATGAGGGTGCCGAAGGCCTACTGATTCGCTGCGGTGTGAGCGACGGCACCGGCTGCGCGGAGTTCGGCCACCACGGGGGTGGCTACTTCTTCCGGCACGTTCTTGAGGATGGTCGCAGGGAGTTCGAGTCGCGTTCTCGGTACCACATCATGTGGCTCGCCGGAGTGCGTCACGTGGCCCTCGATCGCCACTGCCTGCGGGCCTTCGAGCAACCGGACCGCCCGCAGGTCGACCCGAAGCGCCAGCACCAGGCCGTTGAACTGCCGGCGGCCAACCAGCCGCTGGCCTGGTGCCTGTGTGCACTGCCGAACCCCTGGCGGTGGAGCGACAACGCGCACCTCGCCTTCGAGGCAGCGCCGGGGGAGAACTGGGAGGGCCCCGCCCTCGTGCCCGGCCTGCACGTACAGCTGGAGAACGCTCGCCCCATCATCGGATGGGGCGAGCGCGACATCCCTGCCAACGAGCCGCGCCGGAACTCTCAGCGGTTCAGGACCTGCCGCAACTACCAGTTCGCCTGGTGGCTGCGCACCCACCGCAACGCGCGGGACGCGCCGCCGGAGTATGTACCGCCGAGGAAGCGGGGTGAAGGCGAGCAGATGTCGCTGATCTAACATCGCGGGCCACCGATCCGAACGTCGTGGCCCGCGCACGTGTCACGCCTCGTCCTCAGTCGACTCCTGCTCGACGTCGTCGCTGAATGCGCGCTTGGCGCGCCGCCACGACTTCACGAGGTCAGGGACCTGGTCGAGCAGGCCTTTGAGGGAGAACAAGGCGATCGCTGCCACAGTCGCTACGCCAAGAATCGAAAGAATGGCGGCATCCACCGGATTCAAGTCCTTCTGTGAAGGGTGGTCGAACCGGGGTGAAGAGCAGGCCCCAGCTCGACCACCACGTAAATACGTGAGGTCGGCTGAGGTCCTGCCGACGTCCAGAACTCAGGTGTGCGCTGCTAACGCAATCTGAGACGGGCCCTCTTTCTTCGTCAAAGCTCAACAGGGGCGGGAACAAAGTTCTCCCTCTGTCTGGGACGTCGGGCCCAGACCCCAAGCGAGTCAGATTGGGGGCGGTGCCCCCTGATCACGCATCCATGCTACTCAACTCGCGTCGCTGGCAACGGCCTTCGGTTGGAATCGGCCGAGTCGAATGGTGGTTCGATCATGGAAGTGGGCGCGGGGGCGCACCCGAGCCGTGAAGGACCCCGACGTGGGACGCCCCGACAAGGCCGCGCGTGCGGCCATCGCGCGCCGCCGTTCGGACGCCATCGATCTCCGCCTCGCCGGCGTGGACTGGCTGACGATCGCCCGCAAGCTCGCCGCCGATCCCGCCGTCAACAGCGACGGCATCGCCTACCCGCAGGGATACGTCATCGAGCGGTACCGGAAGAAGCAGGACCCGCCGAGCGACGAGGCCCTGATCCACGCCGCCTGCCGCGACGTCCGCACCGCGCTCGCAGACAGACGCGCGGAGCTGAACGACGACGTGGACGAGCTGCGTGCCCTGGAAGCCGACCGCCTCGACCGGCTGTTCTTTGTCGCCTACAAGAAGGCCGTCCGCGACCATGACCTCGCGGCCGTCGACCGCATGCTGCGGATCATGGAGCGCGCCGCGCACGGCTCCTCGACCTCGACATGCCCGTCCGCACCGAGCTGTCCGGCCCGGACGGCGGACCGGTCCAGGTCGAGAACGCCACGGTGGACGAGCTGGAGAAGCTGATCGCGCTCACCGACCCGGACGCCGAGTGAGGGCCCGGGACAACGCGAGCGTCGTCGCCCGCTGTAGAAGCTGCCGCCGGCGCAGCGCCGCTCCGTAGCGCGGTCCGCCTCCCCGGAGCTGCGGGCCGAGCTCGTACGCACCGAACGGAAGCTCGCGATGGACTGCTCCCCAGGGGCGCTCGCCGCGGTGCTCACCGGCGGCCGAGAGATGCAGGCGCCCCATCTCGACCTGATCGACCAGGCGTTCATCGACATGGCCGAGGGCCGGTGTGAGCGCGTCATTGCTCACCATGCCCCCGCGGCACGGCAAGAGCCGACGCGCCTCCCGCTGGGCCCCGTTGTGGTACCTGCGGCGCAACCCCGGCCACCGCCTGATGATTGCGAGTTACTCAGCCGACCACGGCCGGTGGATCCGAGACGCTATCCACACCTGGGGAGACGACCTCGGCCTCCAGCTCAAGCCCGGCTCCCAAGCCGCCAACCGCTTCGACATCGTCGGTGGCGAAGGCGGACTCCTAGCAGCCGTCATCGGCGGAGGTCTGACCGGACGCGGCGCACACATCGCCATCGTGGACGACCCGATCAAGGACATGGCCGACGCCGACTCACCGACCATGCGGAAGCGCGCTTGGGACTGGTGGACCTCCGTGGTGCAGACCCGCCTCTAACCCGTCGGCGCGATCTGCCTCATCCAGACCCGCTGGCACGGAGACGACCTCGCCGGACGAGTCATCGACCTCCCTGCCCTCGCCGACAGCCCGGACGATCTCCTGGGCCGTGCGCCAGGAGAGGCCCTGTGGCCCGAGCGGTTCAGCGCCGCCCACCACGCCAAGACCCGCAAGCGCGTCGGTGAACGAGTGTGGGGCGCCCTTTACATGCAGAAGCCTCGACCGCCCGCGGGAGGCGTATGGCAACGCGAGTGGATCGACAACGCCCGCATCAACGCCGTGCAGTTCTCCGGCCTCGACATGGCGCGCATCATCGTCGCTGTCGACCCTGCCGGCGGAGAGAGCACCGTCGGAGACGAGACCAGAATCGTCGGCGTGGCCCGCGACTTCGACCGGCAGCTCTACGTCCTGGCCAACCGGTCCGGCTCGATGGGCGCCAACGACTGGGGCCTCGCCGCCTGCCGCCTCGCCCTCGAACTCAAGGCCGACGCCATCGTGGTGGAGAAGAACTACGGCGGCGACATGGCGAAGCAAGTGGTCACCCAGGCGTGGGAGCAGCTACGCCGCGACGGCGTCACCAAGGGCCTGCTCATGCCGATGATCCTGGAGGTCACCGCCAAGGTCGGCAAACGCCTTCGCGCAGCCCCGGTCGCCCAGCTCTACGAACAGCAACTCGTACACCATGTTGGCGAGTACACCGAGCTTGAGGAGCAGATGGTCACCTGGGTCGAAGGCATGGACAGCCCCGACCGCATGGACGCCGCCGTCCACGGCCTCACCGAACTGGCCGACCCCGACCAGCTCGACACTCTCCCGCCTGGCTCGGATGACGACCGCTTCAACGGTCGAAGGTGACGCCATCCGAGGTATCGAGCCGCACGCGCTCACATTCAGTTCTTCGCCGTGCCGCGCTACGGGGCGACGACGAAGTGGAGGACTTGTTCGGGGCAGGGTCCGCCAGCGTAGATGAGGATGGCCTCGATCTCGGCCTTCCGCAGCGGCATGATCGCAGCCGAGGCAGTATGTGCCGGTGGACGTGATCCGGAGCTACTTTGAGGAAAACCCTGACCTTTTCGCCGCTCTGGTGGCCCTCGTCGCTGTCGTCGGGGGGTTGGCGGGCAGCGTGATCGGCGCGAAGATCCAAGCGAACGGAGGCCGGGCCCAGGCAACTGCGGCCCGAGAAGCCGCTCAGATCAGCAGCGAGGCCCAGCGCGTAGCCGCCTTGTGGACGGTACGACACGTGCAAACGGCCGAGTTCATCCAACAGGCCCGCCAAGTGGTTCGGGCGGCTGATCGTGCCTACACCACAGACGATGAGGGCAGTGTGCGCGAGGCTCTCCAGGTGCTGACGCAGAAGCAAGCTCAGGTCGAACTCATTGCATCCCGCTGTGTCATCGATGGCGCCGCCAACGTCGTACGGAGCGTTGAGGACTTCGCGAGGCTGGCTCTCAAACGAGGGCCAGCTGCATACGCAGAGTTCGTCCTTCAAAGGATCATGACGAGTGGATCTTGCACTGTGGAGGTTGTGGAAGCCGCACGCTTGCTGACTGAGCTCAAGGGCGTCTATCGCAATTACGGAGTGCAAGAGATCAGCGAGGAGGGCCTACAAGGTCTCGACAGAGATGCCCTGAACAGTGTGCTCAGGGCACAGCGTGATGCGTCCGCCGCTCTGGGCGCTGTCCCCGGCATTCGTCGTCATCACGTAGACGCGGTGCTAGAACATGCGGGGAATCGAGAGCTGCCTTTGGACTACCAGGAGCTGGAAGGCCTCTATGAGGCCTCCATGGCTGCACTCGTGACAACAGCGCGCACGATGCTGAAGTCGGAGGACGGCTTCGCTGCGAGCTAGAGCCAAAAGTGAAAAACAGCTCCAGAGGAAACGGACCATCGGCATGGCAAAGGCCTTGGTAGCCTCGCGATCATGACAACCGGGGGGAGTTGGTCCATCACAGCGTTCGGCGTACTGCTGGCTGCACTGTGTCTCACCGGCTGCGCGACCGACACCCGTCCGCCGACCGACCGGGAGCAGCGGTCCGCGCACCTGGACCGCGTACGGGACGCCTACCGCCTCGGGCGCAGCGCAGGTCTGGAGATGCAGCAGCAGAAGATCGCCGACGGCGCGCCCCCTGCCACCTCCAGCCCGAGCGAGGAGGAGTGCGCGGCACGGTGGGCGCAGCTCGGGGAACGGGAACAGACCCCGGGCGACCTGGCGGGCTTCCTCGCCGCCTGCTCCTCCTTCCCGGCGCCGGGACTGCCCGGCTACGCCGAGGCGGTAGTCGAAGCCACTGCTGGCTGACGCGAAGCGAGCGTGGATCGGGCGATGTCATAGGTCCTCAGTACAGTCCCTCACCACATAGGAGGAGGACTGCGGTGGCCGGCGGCAACTTCTACGACCGGGCTGATGACCCTGCATTGCTGTACGTGGTGCGGAATGAGGAGCTAGATGCGCTTAAGGTCGGGGTCGTCACCCAGGGGTCTTGCGCTGCGCGCCTGGGCGCTCATAAGCGGCGCGGCTGGACTGCTGAGCTAACGCTTGGCTTCACATCTGGACATCAGGCGCTGCAGGCCGAGTGGGCCGTTGTCCGATTCCTGCGAGAGTGCGGGGCGACGGACCTGCTGCCTCAGAACAAGATGCCGCAGGGCGGATACACGGAGACCGTGGCCCGGGCTGCCCTCGTGGATCTCGACCGAGATCTCTTAATTGTGATCGCGCGCGCGGCGGGTCGCATCGTGCGCAAGGCGGCTTGCCCGATCTATCGGTTCTTCCGCGACGTCGGGGAGGCAACAGACTTGCTGAACGAGATGATTGCCGCAGGCCAGAAGGATGAAGCCAGAGAGCTCATCGCCGAGCTAATGGATGCCCTCCTGCTGTTCGAAGCCCGGTTGGACGAAGCGTGGGGCGAAGGGTGGGGCAAGGTGTAGGAGCTTCCGCGTGCGCTGATCATCGGCGCGGGGCCGACTGCCTGGAGGGGCACTTTGGGCCTGCGCGATCTCATCACCGACGCCTGGAGCTGGCTGGACTACAAGCCGGTCATGGCCGACCCGCGCCGACCGGGGCGGAACGCCTGGGCGGACCTGACGTCGTCGTGGATTCCCGATGAGGATCTGCGCCGTCTCGCGGCCTACCGGCTGCTGGCCGCCTACGACTCGAACCAGGCCGGGCAGCTTGCCGCGCTGAGCGGCGACGACGACACCAGACCCGAGCGCCGGGAGCTGGGTGACCCGTCGAAGATCGTGGACACGACGCTCGGCTAACCTCCTCGGCTCCGAGCAGACCATCAGCGTGGCCGGGGCCGAGCACGCCGACGACGAGCCGTCTCGGGAGGCCGACGCCGCGCGCATCGTGCAGGAGCTGCTTCGCTCGTGGGCGGAGAAGGAGCTGCTGCCGCTGCGTGTTCAGCAGGCGGAGCGCAACGCGATCCTCTTGGGCGACGGCGTCTTCACCCTGGCGTGGGAGCCGGGGAAGGGCCGCGTACTGCTGCGCACCTGGGATCCGGGCCTGTACTTCCCGGAGTGGCCGGAGGGCGGCGAGCAGGACGGCGCCGAGTTCCCGAAGCGCGTCCACCTGGCGTGGGAGCTGCCCGAGGACAAACGGCGGGGCCTGAAGACCCGGGTGCGGCGCATCACCTACGAGCTCACACCGATCGGTCCGGCCAGCCAACCCACGACGGATAGGGGCGGAGGCGCGGTCCGCGAGGTCCTGTACGGCGAGGACGGGACGCCGGTCCTCGGCCGGGGCGACAAGTTCAACGCGGACAGCGGGGTCATCACCCGCACGTACCCGTGGACGCCGAACAGGCAAAGCCCGTGGACGTGCCACCTCACGGACGCCGAATGGGACCTGGACGACCTCCATCACGCCGACCTGCTCTACGACCCGCCGCTCCACCTACCGCGTCCGCTCGGCGAAGTCGTCGGCCGCCTCGACCTGCGCTGCGACTTCATACCCCTGGTCCACATCACCAACTCGATCCCCACCAGCGGCGAGCACTGGGGCAAGCCCACCATCGCCACCGTCCTCCAGGGCCTCGACGAGCTGTCGGCCACCGACACCGACAGCTCCGGCGCCTCCGCGACGACCGGCTCCCCGATCGTCGGCCTGTCCGGGGCGCGCCTGCCCATCGACCGGACCACCGGACAGCCGCTGCCGGTGAAGGTCCGGGCCAGGACCGTGTGGCAGCTCAACGAGGGCGGCCGCATGGACGTCCTCGACACCTCCGCACAGCTCGCAGAACTCCGGGCCCGCGTCGACCACCTCATCGACCGCGTCGCCGCGAACTCCCGCCTCACTGCGGCCGGCCTCGGTACCGTCGACCCCACCGCCCTGCCCTCCGGCTACGACCTCCAGCTCGCCCTGGGCCCGCTGGACTCGCTGATCGCGGCCATGCGCCTGGCCCGCAACCACAAGTACGCCGTCCTGCTGCGAATGGTGCAGAGGCTCCACCAGGCCGGGCAAGCAGAGGGCTGGCCCGCCGGAGAGTCGCTGCCCGCCCGCCTCATGTGGGGTCCCCGCACCCCCGCCGACCGCGCCGCCGTGCTGGACGAGGTGGTCAAGGGAGTCGGCGCCGGCGTGCTGTCGGTGGAGACCGGCGTGAAGATGCTCGTCGACGCCGGGTACCCCATCGACAACGCACAGGCAGAGATCGAGCGCATCCAGTCCCGGGCCTTCGAGGCCGCAGCGAGGCTTGCTTGCCGACGCCACCGGCGACAATGCGGCAGTACGTCAGTACCTCCGGCTTCCTCGGGCAGAGACGGAGATCCCGGCGGTTCCCCTGCTTGCAGGCCCGGCTGAGTGACTGTGAGCTTCATGTTCGACCTCCTAGGATGGCCGCAGATCACGAAGGCGGCGCATGGGGGGGGCGACGTGAGAGTTCCGGGAACCCACGGCATTGAGCGAGCCGGCGTTTCGTGGATCGAGCACCTGGTGACGAGCGATCTTGGTTGGTTGTTCCGACCTCAGGACATCGCTGACTTCGGTATTGATGCACAACTGGAAGTCGTTGATGGGGACCCGGCAGAGGCAACCGGGAGGCTGCTGGGCGTGCAGATTAAATCGGGAGCCAGTCATTTCAGAGTGCCATCTGTAGATGGCTGGTGGTTTCTTTGCGACGCAGGGCATGTGTCGTACTGGCTCGGCCATTCGTTGCCTGTCTTGGTGATGCTGTACGAGCCTGTGGACAAGCGTGTTTACTGGCAACACGTCAGCGATCGCACAGTGGTGTCGACAGGTAAGGGCGCCAAAATCCATGTGCCCAAGGCTCAGGATCTGACCAGCGCGTCAGCTCACTTGCTAAGGCCGCTTGCTCGTTCTCAGGCTGACGTGCCGGAGGTCGGTCAATGGATCACGGCGGACATCGACCGACGGCAGCGGGAGGAATTTCACGAATTCCTGCTCTCCGCTAGATTGCTGCAGATGTTCCCCGGGTGTGCGGTATCTCGCCGCGAATGGGATCGCGACGGTATTACCCTGCATGTTTCTCTATGGGGGCACTCCAAGCGACTTCCTCGCATAGTCGTGGAAGTCGTGATCGTGGCGTCGATACGCGAAGGGGTGCTGCTGATAGCCAGGAACGAGGCGGGGCCACGCTACGTCCCCATCGTGATCGTAGTCGTGGACGATCGCGAGTCCTCTCTCCCGCCGACTCCTACTGCCTCACACGTCTTGGTAACGCCGTGGAGCGCAGATGGTAGGCACGACGCCTCCCTTAAGCGTGCAATGGAGGATGCCAGCAGGTGGGTGACAGAGGGAGGGCCGCTGGAGGGGAGCTAGGTCCGGGCCGGACCGTCGTTGGGGAGGTTGTCGCTAGACTGATCATCGGCGTGGGGGCGCTGGAGACCTGGATGGTTCACGCATGACGCGCCCTTCGCTCCCCAACCCGCTCGCCCCGGTCGGGTACCGCCGTGACGGGCGGCCCATCTACCCGATCCTGGACGCCTCGCCCGAGCACGACCCGAACAAGCCCGACGACGGCCCGGGAACCGGTGGCGTCACGCAGGACAACCTGTCCCGGCTGCTGGCCCGTGAGAAGACCCAGGGCGGTCGCGCCGCGGTGAAGAAGCTCCTCGACGGCCTGGTTTCAGCGACTCCGAGAAGCTGATGGAGTTCGTCACCGCGACGCGAGACGCCGAGCGGGCCGCGCTCTCCGAGGTCGAGCGCCGTGAGCAGGCGGCCGAGGACAAGCTGCGCGAGGCCGAAGCCCGTGAGGCCCAGGCTGTCGCTCGGGAGCGCGCCGCGATCCGCCGCGCCGCCCTCGCCGGTCTTGGAGCCGCCAGTGAGGATCTGGACGACGCCGTCCTGCTGATCGACCGCGCGCTTTGAACGGTCAGGATGACGCCGACGAGGAGACAGTCGCCGCGGCAGCCGAGCAGCTGGCGGAGCGGCGTCCGGAGCTGTTCGGTGCTGGGCGGGTGGCTGCCCCGCCCGCGCCGGGTGGCTCGCCCGCCGGCGGCCCGCCCTCGCGCAACGCCACACCGCCGAAGCCGGGCGCTGCGGGCCTCGACATGGCCCGCCGACGCGGATACATCACCAGCTGACCGACCCACTCCCACCGGCGGGACAATGCCGGACCAGGGGACCATCGCGTCGTCCCTGGGAGGGGCACCGTCATGCTTCAGCCGATTACGACGCAGCGCAGCGTCACGGCGAATTCGGAGTGGCTCGGCGGCCGACACGGCACCGACGACACCGACACGATCACCCTCGACATCACGAAGTTCACCAGCGGCGCGCACTACGTGCCGTCGACTGACACAAGCCAGCCGTACAACCTCTTCAAGTCCGGTGTGCCGGTCGGCAAGATCACCGCCTCGGGTCTCTACGGCCCCTTCGACAAGGCCGCCGCCGACGGTCGCGCAGGCCTGGCCGGCCTCGTTGTCGCCGAGACCCTCTTCGCGCCCGCCGCCACCAAGGTGCCCGTCGCGCTGCTGTGGCACGGCACCGTGCGCGCCGCGAAGGTCCCCGGCGGCTTCACCCCCGCCGAGGTCGTCACGACCAACGCCCTGATCCGGTACGTGTAAGGAGCCACTGAGCCATGACCCTCCAGGACCTGATCAAGGACGTCACCACCCGCGACCTGACCGTCTTCGCCCAAGCTGTGCCGACGCCGGACGAGTGGACGCTGACCACGGGCGACAGCCCGTGTTCCCGGCCCTCAAGCTCCAGAGCACCATGTGGGAGATCAAGGACAGCGGGCGCTACGTCAACGCTGCGAAGTTCCGGGCGTACGACGCCTCGGCGCCGCTCGCGACCCGCGAGGCGTGGGAGACCACCCGCAAGGGCGGCCTGCCGGTCATCTCGCAGAAGCTCACCGTCAGCGAGCAGGAGATCATCCTCGACGAGATGCAGCGCGGCGCGGACGCCGAGCGGCTGGTGAACAACCTCTACTCCGACAGCGAGCGGCACGCCGAGGCGGCCAAGGGCCGCATCGAGCTGGCGGCCGCCGACGTCCTCCTCGACGGAAAGCTGACCGTCAACGAGAACAACTACATCACCGAGGTCGACTTCGGCGTCCCGGCCGAGAACACGCCCACGGCCCCGAAGGTGTGGTCGGACCCGACTTCGGACCCGATCCGCGACGAACTCGCCTGGCTGATGAGGGACTTGCAGTGCCACAGACTCAGCCCGGTTCGCCTGTGAAGTAGCTTCACGATCTCGATGGCCCGAGGGCCGGAGTCAGTAAGAACTGCGGTCTGCGGCACCTCGTCGCAGACCAGCAAGAACGATTCGCTCACCGTGCCCGGCCCCTCCATCAGCACGCAGATGGCCAGCAGCATATGGCGTGGCGTGGCGATCACGTCCTGAGAAGGGCGCGTCGGCGGAGCAAGGCGAGGCTGGCTCGCCCGAAGCCCATGCGCTTGAGGAGCGTGCGGAGCTGAAGGCTCGTGGGAGCCTTCTGGTCAGCCTGCGGGGGCTTCGGGCTCGGTGGAGGGCCTCAGGTAGCTGGGGAGCTGGGCCGTAGCGACGACCGTCCGTATGTCGCTCGCCACTCGCCGGATCTGGAGGGCTCGCTCCCGGCCCTGGGTGGTGGTTGCGCGATCGGCGATCTCCTCGTATCGGCTGGCGAGGGCTTCGAGGGCGGCGCTGATGTCAGCGGGGATGGCGGGCTGCTCTTTCATGGGTTCTCCCTACGGCGCTGTGTGCCCAGAACGTCGGCGCTCATCGGTGGGACGCCTTCACCGTGGCAAGTAGAGCCGCCAGCGTCTCCCAGGAGTGGTGCCAGCTCTGGTCGAGGCAGTACCGGCCGTTCATTCCGAAGTCGGTCAGGTTGAAGAAGCTCTTCTTGCCGGTGGCCTCGGCGAGCCGCTGGAGGAGGCCCTGGGGAACCCTACGATCGGCGGCGAAGTGGGTGGCCCCCGAGACCGCGAGGGCGGCGGCAAGGGCTGCCGGGTGCAGGCGGATGCCAAGAGCGCGGGTGCCCGCGAACAGGACCAGTCCTTGGGTCGCGGTGTACTGGAAGACGTGGTGGAGGCAGGCGCGGCGGCCGCCGTCGGTGCCGACGGTGGTGACCGTGCCGTCCTCGTGCTTGTACGTCACCGGGGCGGCGTCGGTGGCGCCCTTGGCCTGGGAATCGAAGTCCGACTGGCCCCAATGGTCCGCGTGATCGGCCGCGGCGCGCAGTAAGGCGTAGGCGGCAGCGAAGGTGGCGGCGCGGTGGTTCAAGAGTGTTCTCCGCGGTTCTGCTCGCTCGCGTACTCGGCGGGCTCCTGGGCGCACAAGCGGGCGGAGAGGTCGGGGAAGTTGCGGCCGGTGCCGTCGCCGTCGGGGCCGTTGTCCATGGCTTCGGCCAGGGCGTACAGGTCGGTCGGCACCCGCGGGTCGAGGTGGTCGAGGTCGGGGCGGAAATCGCCGGTGACGATGACGTTGCCCTCCACGTGCAGCTGCCTGCGCAGGCCGGCGGCGATCCCCTCGGCGCGGCTGTCGTTTTCGTACGAGCCGATCCGTACCGGGTTCAGCCCGGGCCGGTGGAGGATGACGGCGTGGCCGACCAGGGTCGGTGTAGCGGACGGGCCGGCCAAGCTGGTGGGCGTAGGCGATCTCGGCGCGGGTGGAGTCGCCGATGTAGCCGCTGGTGAAAGCGCCTGAATTCGCGATCACTGAGGCGCTTCCACCACGAACTTGGCTCTGGCGGCCGGGATCCTCGGCTGTGTACTGCTCGGTACCGACTGATTCGGTGTCGAAGTGCATGACGTTTCCGGTGCCCGGTGAGCCGATCCGTGGTCAGCCGACTTCAGGTACCGCGCCAGGCAGAGCAGACTCCTCCGCGGTGACACGCCGGATGTGGCCTACCCACGCGTCCGGCGTCAGGGAGGACCACCCAACGTCGATCTCAACGCCGTGGAGTATGCGGGTGAGGTCCGCAAGCTGTGTGAAAATCGCCGTCTGTACCTCCTCAGGGGCCGCGTCGGCGGGCATCGGGACCTTGCCGCATCCGCCGCCCGAGTCGTCGGCGATGAACGTGTAAGGCCACACGTCTTGCCCAGTCAGCAGGATGATCTCCTTCGGTATGCCGAAGGGGGGCCGCTTCTTCTTCGTTTTGGGTCGTCTCGCCACGGTGCCATCCAACCTGACGGACCGCGCGGTCAGGCACCCGCCATACACACCTCAGCCACCACAACCAGGCCTGCCCAGAGCCGCATGACGCCACCCATCCAGGTGAAGGTAGGTTGATCGCCAGTCGGCTGGGGCCATGAGGCTGCGGTACTGGCCGTTTCGGCGGAGGCTGGCGCGGATCTGCTCGACGTCGCCACGCTTGGCGTTGCCGGGGAACGGGGTGAGCTCGTCGAGGGGGATGTCGGCGGTCCGCAGGTACCTCGCGGTGGTCTCTTCTGGCATGGCGGTGGGGCTCCCGCATGTGTCGATGTCAGGCCCCGCGCCTGAGTAGATGATCCCCCGGCGTTCCGGTTTCGGTCCCTCTGCCCGGGATGGGGTGGCATCCTGCGCGTCATGAGAAGCGTGCGCGGGTTGGGGACGGTTGGGGCGGGTGTGGCCGCGGTGCTGCTGCTCGCGGGGTGCTGCTGCTCGCGGGGTGCGGGGGCGGTGACGGTGATGCGAAGGCCGGGGATGCGCCGAGCACGTCGCCGTCGGCAGTGACGAGTCCGCCGGTGGTGGTGGAGACGCCGCCTACGTTCCCGGACACGGCGGAGGGCCAGCTGGACAAGCAGGCTGCGGAGAAAGGCTGGCTGGTCGGGGACGGCAGCGAGACGGCCGCTTCGGCGTATGTGGTGATGATCTGCGAGTCGATGGACGACCAGAACAGCTACGGCACGGATCCGGGTGAGTGGATCGCGGAGCGGACCGAGGGCGATGAGGCCGCGGTGTTGAAGGCGGGGATGCCGTCGTTGTGCCCGCGCTGGTCGGGCAAAACGCTGAAGGCGCTGGGCGGGGATCACGTGTGATCGTACGACGACGGGACGTGGACGGTGAAGGCGAAGCCGGTGAAGCCGGAGGTGGGTGCGGACGAGGGGGAGATCGCGCCGGGTACGTACCGGACGAAGGGCGATCTCGAGGACTGCTACTGGGAGCGGACCGCCCGGGACGGGACGGTGCTGGCCAACAAGTTCGCGACGTCGGCGCAGGAGATCACGGTGACAATCCGGCCGTCGGACGGGCAGTTCACGACGCGGGGCTGCGGGTCGTGGCGGATCGTGAAGTAGCCCGGGCGTGGAAGGGCCCCACCGGGCCGGGTGGCTGGGTGGGGCCGGGCGAGGCTGTGCAACGGGGAGTGCAGGGCCTCGCAGTTCGAGGGTGGCACGGCCGGGTCCGGGAGGGGCGCGGGGACACCGGGGCTCCCGGACCGGCCGTACAAGAATCATGCTGATGTACGAATGGCGGGTTGTCTGAGCGGCTATCCCCCGGCGCGGGCCGACTTCGGGAGTTGGGTCAACTTCAGTCCCTGCCCGACGGGTCGTTGAGGGCCTTCAGGGCGCGTTGGAGTGGGCTGTGGTCGGCAGTGTCGGGGTCGAGGCGGGCGACGAGGACGAGGGTCCCGTCGGGGAGCCGGACCACGAGCGTGTCGGGGTCCGGGTCCGGGAGTGCGGGGCGCGGCATGGGGTGGTTCCTACTCGGCAGCCTGGTCGTCGGATGCGGGGTCGGGGGTGGGGGTGGGTCCGAAGCCGTACATGCCGCGGATGACTTTGCCGTTGTCGACCTGCCGGTGGATCTTGTCGGTGCGGGACAGGCGGGAGAGGGCGTTGTCGAGGGTGGAGCCCTCGATGCCGGTCAGGCCGGCGATCTGGTCCTTGTGGGCGTAGTTGATGTCGAGGCCGAGGGGGTCGGCGAGGGCCTCGAGCGCGGCGAGGATCTTCTCGTCGGCGCTGGCGGGCTTCTTCGGAGCCGGGGGCAGGGTGCTGATGTCGAAGATGGCGTCGTCGTCTTCGTCGCCCTGGGCGTCGGGCAGGACGCAGATGCGGGCCAGGTCGTGGCGGGCATCCCAGGAGGGCCAGTCGACGGGGTGGGCGATGTTGCTGGTGTCGATGTACGGGGTGGCGTCCTCGAGGATCCAGTTCCGCATCATCTCGGCGTATGCGCCTGCACTCGCGGCGAACGCGAGACCGAAGGTGCGGACCGGGTCGTCGAGGGGCACGTTGGGGTCGTAGATGAGGGCCCGTTCGCCGGACCAGGCCGCGGGGATGTCGGCAGGGTTGCAGCCGGCGAAGTTCTCCGGCAGGTCGACCAGGTGCTTCTGGCTGGAGTCGGAGCGGAGCAGGACCAGGCTGCCGCCGTAGAAGATGTTGTCGCGGATGGCTGCGTCGCCGCCGAACTGGGCGAGCTGCATGAGCTGGTTGGCGAGGACGACGGGCATTCCGAGGGAGCGGCCGAGGGTGGCGCCGGCGTTGATGATGAACGTGGCTTCCTTCTTGTGCTCCGCATTTTCGCCGAGGAGCTTGCTGGCCTCGTCGAGCATGAGGGGGACCCAGGGACGCTCGGGGCTGGGCTGGAAGTTCTTCATGCCGAGTCGGGCGGATTCCTCGACTCGGTACATGAGCAGGTTGAACCAGCCGCGCAGTGCGCCCATGGCGCCGTCGGGGCCGAGGCCTGAGTAGGCGGCCATCTTCTCGATGGCCGGGTTCGAGGAGCCCTTGGGGTCGGCGTAGATGATCGCGGAGCCGTTGACGTGGTGGGCGAGGGCGATGAGCTGGAGCGTGCCGCCCTTGCCGGATCCGGTGACGCCGGCGACGAGGATGTGCTGGGCGCCGAGCTTGGGGTCGTAGAGCTGGATGCGGGCGGGGAACCCGGAGACGCCGACGCCGAGCTGGATGTAGCCGCTGTCGTTGGCCTTCAGCACGTGGACGCCGGGGAATTCGGCGCCGGCCTCGAGGGGGTTGCGTTCCATGACGCGGATGACGGCTTCGCGGGGGTCGGTGCGCGGTTCGTAGGAGATGAGGTGGGGCTTGGTCCGCAGGGCTCCGGCGAGGTCGGCGCGGTCGGGGTGCTGGAGGCGGTCGAGGGTGTCGCCGGCTTCGACGATGGCGACTTGGCCGCCGGTGTTGGGGTCTTCCTGGATGTCCTTGAGGTGGGTGCCGGCCATGAGGCCGCCCTTGCGGGCGACGAACTTCTTCCATGCGCCGGCGAGGGTGCTGGGGTCGAGTTCGGCGGGTGCGGTGCGGTGGACGGTGAGGTGGCGTTCTCCGGCGTGGTTGCCGGGGGTCGTGTGGATCCAGGCGCTGTCGACCTGGAAGACGCTGGAGATGGTGTCGGGGGTGACGGTGACGGACGCGCCGATGGGGGCGGTGATGGTGCCGGTCCAGCGGTCGGTGGCGTAGCTGTTCAGGGTGAGTTCCTGGCCCCGGTTGGCGCCGTTGACCGGGTGGGAGATGTGGATGGCCCAGCGCTGGAGGATGTCGGCGGGGCCTTCGGGGAGGTTCTGCAGCATGGCGGGGACTGCACGGGCGGCGGGGCCTGCTGACGGCTGGGGGGCGTGGCGGGGGCGGCGCAGGATGCCGCGGAGCTTGAGCGGGACGAGGGCGACGGCGGCCCACCAGCCGAGCGACACGATCCCGGGGATGGACGGCAGGGTGAGGATGCCTCCCATGAGGGTGTCGGCGCCTGCCGGGCCGGCGAGTGTCCCGAGGCTGAGGGCGATCCCGCTAGTGAGGGTGGAGGCGAGCAGGGTGGAGCGGTGCGCGGCGATGATGTCGCCGGCTGGCAGGTTTCCGAGGACGCCGGGCGGCAGGCGGCGCATGTAGTTCGCGGCGAGGAATCCGCCGACGCCGCCGTATGCGATGGCGGCGGTGAACGCGGCTCCGCCGTCGAGGAACGGCGCCAGGAGGCCGGTGGCGATCGGCGCAGCGGTGGTGACCGCGGCGATGGCGCGCTCGGTGCCGGATGCAGTGGCGGCGGGGGTGGTGGTGTTCGTGGACATGGAGGGCTCCTGAAGGCTGCGGTGCGGGGCGCGGATGGGGTGGTGCCGCCCGGGGCGGGGGGTGCCCCCGGGGCCAGGGCGGGGGTGCCGCCCGGGGCGGGGGGTGCCCCCGGGGCCAGGGCGGCGGCGGGCTATTCCTGCTCGAACCAGTCGCGGTGGACGTTGTGGATGCCGTCGACGTTGGAGCGGGAGTAGCTTTCCTGGATCCCGTCGTGGCTGGTGCGGGCCTGGGCGCCGACGGCGGCGGCAGCCTTGGCGGTGGTGTCACCGGCCGTGGCGTAGGCGATGGCCGCCTCGGACACGCCGCGCATGATGCGTGCGAGGGCGTGGGTCTCGCCGACGGTGTGCCGGTCGACGTTCATGGTGGCGATCATCTCGGCGACCCGGCCGGTGTCCTGGGCTTCCTTGTCGATCCATGCCGCGTTCGCGTGGATCGCCTCGGCGCTGCGGGAGACCCGCTGCTCGAGCTCGGCGACCGCCTTGCACAGCTGCCGGTAGGTCAGTTCGGCCATGATGCTGCGTCCTCCTTGTAGAAGCGGCCCTCGGCGCCCTTGGTCTCGGGCGAGTCGACGACGGCCTGGTAGATGGCTGCGTACCGGGTCTGGGCGTTGGTGTGGACGGTGTCAGCGGCGTCGGCGCCGCGGGCAGCCCGCTTGTGGACGTCGGCGGCCTGGGCTGCTTGGGCTTTGGCTGCGTCCTCGAGCCGGGCCAGGGTGCCGACGAGCTTCTCGCCTCCCTTGACGCTCTTCGCGTCCTCCATGAGCCGGGTGACGGCGGCGGCCTGCTGGATGGCGTGGGTCTCAAGGCCGCGGCTGCGTTCGGCCACGTCCTGCATGACGGTCGTCTTGGCCTTGAGGCGGCGCTCGAATCCCTTGAGGGTGCGCACCTCGCTGCGCGCGAGGGCGGTGCGGTTGGCGCCGTCGCCGAGGTGCACGCTGCTGGCGTCGATGCCGGTGACGGGAATGGGGATGGCCGGGGCGCGGGTCGGCTTCGGCGGGGCGGCCGGGGTGGGGGGCACGGCGGAGTCCTTGTCCTTGTCTCGCTGCTGCTGGTGCTTGCGCTGGGCGTGGGCCTGGTCGAGGACCTGCTTCTCCTGCTCGCCTGCGTCGATGGCCTGGTGCCAGCCGTCCTTGACGCCATCGCGGTAGGCGCGGACTTGGGCGGCGGTGCGGCCGGCCCTGTTGCCGTCGCGGTAGCCGGTCTCGCGAGCTGAGCGGGTGTGGAGCGGTTCGCGCTGGCGGATGACGAACGCGTACTTCTCGGCGTCGGTCGGCGCCTTGGGGGTGTCCTTGCTGGTGCCCTTCTTGTCGACGGGCTTCTTCGGGTCGTCCGCTGGCTTGGTGCTCTCGGGCTTCTTAGCGGCCGGTTCGGCGGGCCGCCTCGTTTCCGGGGCGTCGGGGGTGGCCGGGGTGTCGGCCTTCTTCTGCGAGGCGTCCCGGTCGGTGCTGGTCGTGGGGCGCTTCTTGAGGAGGCTGACCTTGCCGCGGCCGGACGTCTTGCCCTGGGTGCGCTTCGGGGTCTTGTCGTCGTCCTCGTCGGCGGGGGTCTTCCAGTCCTTCGCGTAGTCCTTGCGCGGGCTCGAGGCGCCGCCCTTCCCGGACGAGCTGCCGCCTTCCGTGCGGCCGTCCTTGCTGGTGCGTCCGCCGGCCGGCTTCGCGTCCGTACCGGAGCTGTCGCGCTTCGACCCGCCGGACGCGTCGGTCTTGCTCGGCGCCGGGTCCTTGGCCCTCTTCGGGGTCTTCGGCGCGGGAGCAGGCTTCGACGCGGGGGCGGTCTTCGGTCCGGCGGGTGCCGGTGCGGGCGCCTTTGCGCGGGTGTCTCCCGCGCCGTTGGTGCCGCGACCGTTCTGGGTGTTCTTCGGGGCGCGGCCGGCGCTGGAGTCCTGCTTCTTCGCCGGTCCCTTCGACGCGCCCCCGCCTGCCGCGGACTTGCTGCCGCTCGTCGACGCGGGGCCGGATGCGGGGCCAGCCTTGGCCTCGTGCTTTTCCGACCGGTTGACCGTGCGGGATTCCTTGACCTGCTGCGCCATTGCCCGGGCCTTCTGGACCTCGAGACGCTTGATGTTGGCGCCCGCGCCCTTCTTCCAGCGTTCCGCACCGGCCAAAAGCCAGGCACGAACAACGCTTTCCTTCCCCCGGGTCTGGCCAGTCGAATTACCGCCCTTCCCGGGGTAATTCGGGTCGCCGTTCTCGTCGCCGTGGAAGGCGGCGGACGAGGCCCCCGCGACGTCGTCCGCGGCGAGGGTGCCGGTGGGGGCGGGGTCGATGCTGAAGGCGGCCGGGCGGGCGGGCTCGACCGGGGCGAGCACGGAGGCGAACAGGCCGGGCTGAGGGGCCGGCTGGGTCCGGTCGTTCGGGTCGGGTACCGCTGCGGGGGCGGTGTCGGCCTCCATCGGGATCCTCGCTCTCTGGTTACTTCCCACTTCCTCCCCGCCCGGAAGAACCCTGTTCAGGGCTCCTCACGGGCGGGTGGGAGGGGGATTCTCGGTGTGGTGGGCAGTGAGTAGGAAGTGATCAGGCGGGGGTGGGCTTGGTGCCCTTCCTGGCGCCCCACAGGGCGATCACGGCCAGCGCGCCGAGGCCGAGGAAGGCGCCGCCGCCGATGGTTCCGTCGCCGCTGTCGCTGGCCGTGGTGGTGGTCGTGGCGGAGCCGGCGGTCTGCATGTTGACGCTGCCGTTCGTGCCGCCGTACTGGGCCTGGCAGTCGTCGATGACCTGCCGGTATGTCGGGGAGCCGTAGCCCTTTCCAACGAGGCCCTTGTTGCCGTTCACGCAGGAATCGATGGACGCCTGACGGGTCGCATCGGCGGAATTCTGGGACTTCCGACCGACTTCCTGCGCCCGATTGAATTCCTTCATTTCCTCGATGCGCAGGGCCTGTGCTTTCAGGTCCAGTTCCTTGGCGATCGCTTCCTTTTTGGCGACGTCGGCGGAGTAGGCCAGGTAGCCGAGGAGGCCGGTGCCGGCGAGGACGGCGACGCCGATTCCGAGGGCGGCCTTCCCGCGGACGGTGAGGCCCGGCTTCGGGGCGTGGGTGGGGGCGCCGTACGGGTTCGGGTCGTACATGCCGGCGGTGGTGGGGGTGTTGTAGCCGTTGTGGTGGCTCGGGGCGGGCTCCTGGCCGAAGCCCTTTTCCTGCATCATCCGCTCGAAGTCCTCGGGCGAGGGGGTGTTCACGGGGTCACTCTCCGATCTGTCGTGCGTGGTCGGCGGTCCGGGTGAGAAGGGCTCTGACGTGGGGAAACGTCCGCCCGGGGAGGTCTTGCCAGGCGAAGAACTGCATGTGCACTCCGGCCTGGGCGAGGACCGTGTGCATGTGCTCGACCGCTCGGTTCCGGGCGGCGGGGGTGACGTGGCCGGCGTCCATCAGCAGGCGCTGCGCCCCGCCGATACACATGCGGCCGGAGCGGTCGGTGCCAGCGAACTTGCACCAGCCGTACCGCTCGAGGACGCCAAGGGTGTGCAGGAGGTGCAGGGACGGCGGCTGCGGTGCGGGCGCCTGCCACATGCCGAGGCCAGCCAGGAGGTTCTGGGCGATGCGGGGCACGATCCGCTGTCCCCACGTCGGCAGGTCGGGCGGTGGGGGCGGTGCACCGGAATGGTCGGGGCGAAGACTTCGCAGGGCCTCGGCGACGAGCCGCGCCGTGTCCTGTGTGGCGCGGGCCGGCGCCGCGGACGAGGGGACCGTCCGCGGCGCCGCGGTGCTGAGGGCGGCCATTACAGGTACCCCCCGTTGCCCTTGATGCGCTGCTGACGGGTGCGGGACAGAACGGTGCGTACGTACGGCGCATCGGTCTCGATGCCGTGATGCGCGAGGCGCTCCACGATCTGCGGCGCTGATGCGGTCGGGTCCGCATCGCGGATGGTACGCACCGCATCAGCCTTGGAGAGGCCCTCGAGCATCAGGGCACCACCGGCGTGGGGCGCGGCCGCATCAGTGCTGCGACGCGGCGCCGGGGCCTGGGTGAGTGCCGCGCGCGGCAGAGGCGTATCACCGGCCTGATCTGCGACTTCACCCAGCGCATCACTGTCCGGCGAAGTCTGCGGGCCGGCTGTCAGCTCCAGCGGGCGCATCCGGTGAAGCTCCTTGGCGCGGTCCTGGCGCATCAGCTCGATGTCGAAGTCCGTGGACACCTCGGCCATGAGGAGCTCGGCGCGCATCGTGCGGCGCCTCATCTCGTTGGCGTGCTGCGCCTCTTCGAAGACGAGGCCGCGCTCCATCTCGGCGAGGGTGGCCTTCTCCGCATCAGTAAGTGCGGCGGGGTCGCGCATGTCGGCGAGGGCGAGGGCCCAGACGACCTTCGCTCCGAGGGGCAGGAACGGCCCGGCAAACGCCATGGCGAGGTTGTCGTCGGCGATGCCGTGCCAGACGAGGAACACGGCGACGGCGATCAGGGCAGCCCAGCCGAAGAGGGCGACCGGCCACCGCTTGCCCGCGAGGCGGACGCCGCGGTACTCGGCGTAGATGACGGAGCCCCATACGGCGTCGGCGCAGGCGGCGACGGTGATGCCGGCGGGTCCGGCGCCGAGGAGGTCGAACAGGCTCCAGGTCGTCCAGATGAGGGAGCCGAGGGACAGGAAGGCGGCGAGCTTGATGAGAGGTGACAGCTTGGTGCGGGCGGCGGTGGTCACTTGGCTTCTTCCTTTCGGGCAAGTCGGTTCTGGTCGGTGATGAAGTCGGCGAGGGCTCCGTCGTGGGCGAACCATTCGGTGGTACCGATGCGAAGGTCCGCGAACTGCTTGTGGAAGGCGCGCTCGAGGGGCTGGCCGCCGGAGACGAGGAGGACGACGTTCTCGGGGCGCAGGGCGAGGGTTCGGATCCGGCGCTTCAGCTCGGTCGTAGTGCCGATCTTGATTCGGTTGCCGTTGCGGATGAAGTAGACGAGCGGGTCGTGCTTGCGTGCCGGGATGTCCCACGCGTACTGGGGCGCCTCGGGCTCGCGGTCGGTGTCCGTGGGGGTGCGGTCGCTGAGGTCGTAGCCGAGGGCGCCAACGATGGCGCTGAGTCGGGCGTGGCGACGCTCCTTCTCGCTGGCGTCGAACGCGGCCGCGCGGTCGTGGGCTTCACGCTGGGCAAGGGCGTCGATGACGGCCTGGTCCTCGGCCGGCAGGAACAGCATGTGCATCCGTGCGGCCCACACCCCCAGGGCGCAGAGGCCGCAGGCGCCGAGGACGCCCCAGGTGACGCCCTGCTCCTCGATGGGCATGTCGGCCACGGCGAGGGCAGCGATCAGGAGGACGCTGGCGTGGCAGACGAGCGTGGCCTTACGGAACAGGCTGGCCTTGCTGCGGTCGTAGAACGTGCGCTGCTCCTCGATGAGGCACAGCGGCCACAGGATGATCATGCTGATGGTGAACAGCCCGAGCGTGAGGACGGGGAGGGTGGGGAGCTCGCGCCACATCGGGGAGGTCACCATCACGGTTACGTAGGTGGCCGCTGCGATCGCCTGCATGACCCAGGCCAGGGTGATGATGAACCGTTCGAGAACGACCTCGGTCCTGTTGCGGGCGGTGGTGGGCAGTGGGGTCCTGGTCACGCGCGGGTGGTCCTTCCTGGTGACGTGGCTGGTGGTCAACGGGTGTTGCGGGCGTTGTCGTAGTCGGTGCGGGTGCAGCCGGCGGCCTCGGCGAGGTCGAGGACCTGGCTGACGGTGGCGGCGGCCTGCTGGGTCTCGGGGGCGTTGGGGCCGTGCTGCTGGGCGACGGTGACGAGGTACTGGCCGGCGGCTACGGCTACGGCGGCGGCCGCGGTGACGTCCTGCTTGGGCATGGGGAACTCCTCAGGGGGTCAGGCGAACCAGCGGCGCTTGGGCTTCGAGGGGGTGGGGTCGGCGATCTGCTGCTGCCGCTCGGCGGCCGCGCGGTAGCGGTCGCGACGGGACAGGGCGCGGTCTCGGTCCTTGGCGGCTCGGTCGGCCTTGGCCGTGTCGGTGTAGTCCCGGTCGGGCCGGCCGTAGACGTCGGCGTCCATCTGGTGCATCTGTGCCTGCTGGTCGGCGGCGTGTGCCTGCTTGCGGGCGATGTCGGCTTGGCGGGCGGCGGCCTGGCAGACGTACTGCTGTTCGGCGGTCTCGAAGGTCTTGGGGCTGAACAGGCCTATGGCGGGGTCCTTTCGGAGTCAGGCGGCGGTGCCGGTCAGCGGGATGGGCGAGTTCTTGCCGGAGCCGGTCGTGCCAGCGATCAGCTGGCCGACCGTGGGCGTGGGGGTGGGGAGCTGGGCGAGGCAGTCGTCGAGGCACTCGTCGATCTGCGCTCCGCACCAGTTGGTGGGGTCGCCGTGAGCGGCGCGGTACTCGGTCGGGGTCGGGATGGCCATGGCGTGCTCCTTCAGGCGAGAGGGGGGTGGGTTGTGGGCGTCAGCTCCGGTCGACGGAGCCCTTGCCGTTGTCGTTCTCGTAGCGGTTCCAGAAGCGCGCGGTGCGCTCTTTGCCGGCTCGTTCGGCGTCCTGGATCATGCGTTCCGTGCCGGCCTTGCGGCGGGCGGAGTCCCGGCGGTCGGCGTTGGCGCGGCGCTCGGCTCGGGTCTCGCGGCGGGCGCGGGGGCGGGGGTGCCGGGGGTGGTGGCGCCGGGGGTGTCGGGCTGCGGGTACTTCGGAGTGAACAGGCCCATGGCGGGGCTCCTTCGGGTTCGAGGGGTGGGGGTCCGGCCCGTTGTCGGCTCCCGGGCCGGACCCCGCGGGGAGGGGTGGTCAGATGCCGTAGATGAGGGCGGCGGCCTCGTTCAGCCGGTCGCCGAGGTCGAGGTCGGTCAGGTCGTACGCGAACTGCTCCCCGAGCTGCCGGACGTCCTTCGCGGTCTGCTCGTCGAGCGTGTTGAGGGACGGGTTGGAGTCGGGGTTCGTGAGGCGCTGCACGGTCAGGCCGATCGCGAACCGGACACCGGCTCTACCCGCTCCGCCCGCACGAAGAGACCGGCGGCCCACGGAGTGGGCAGCCGGTCTCGCAAAGCGTCACGGGGCAGGCGAGAAACCATGGGCGGCTCCCGCCCAGCGGGCGCGAAGTCAGCTCTCGGGAACCGGCGCGCCCTCCCACCCCTCCGCAATGGCGTGGAGGGTGGAGCGCCAGCTGCCGTTGCAGTCCTCGGGCCCAATCGGCGGGATGTCGCTGCCGAAGATCGCAAAGGCGCACGCCTGGGCGGCGGCATCCGTGCCGGGCTGGAGCGGGGTCATCATCGTGGCCATGCAGGCCTCCCTCGACTAGCGGTCCGGACTGTCCGGCTCCCCTTCACCGCCCGTCCCGACCGCCAGCATTCACGGTCGGTGCGGGCAGATCAGGCAGCCACCAGGACGGATCAGGCAACCTTGCGGGAACGCTGACGGGCGGCCCGCCGCTTCATGCGACGACGGTCGTCCTCATCCGTGCCACCCCACACGCCGGCAGCCTCGCCGCGCTCCAAGGCACCCTGGAGGCAGCTCTCCATCACAGGGCAGCGGCGGCACACCGCCTTGGCCTCCGCAATCTGCAGCACCGCAGGGCTGCTATTGCCGACCGGGAAGAAGAGGTTGGGATCTTCGTCCACGCAGGCCGGGCGGGGCCGGGCGGGCGCGGCAGCGGCAACAGGCGCGTAGGAGTGAGTGCTTACGACGGAGCGGTTCATCAGGTCCTCCCAGAAGGTCCGTAAACGAAGTGGCCCCAGGGATACGAGCCCCAGGGCCGTGCGTGTCAGCGACCGAACGCCGAAGACGGGCCCCGACGCACGCCGCCCTCCCACACGGGGCAAGCGAGGACGGGCAATGCCAGGGGATCAGCGCCGCTTCGACTGACGTTCGAGGTAAGCGTCCTGAAGCTGGGAGAACCGCTCATGGATCGGCGCTCCGACCGTGCAGGCACGGTCGGCCCGACAGGCCCCACAGCTGCTCGTGTGCTCAACGGAGGCCCGGTGCGCTTTCAGATAGCGGACGTACAGATCGTCAGACGCCATGTGCGTGCCTCGCCGACGCCGCCACACGGTCGCGGCCGGCCAGCGCGCCAAGAGCTCGGCACGCGTCGCAAGTCCAGCACGTCACACCGAACCAACCGCTGCACCGGTCACACTGCAGACCGCCGATACCCGCAGGCGCGAGCATGCCTCGAAGAGCACCCCACAGGGGTGTCGCCCGCCGCGGGGGCAGAAGCACCACTCGCAGGGCGACATCGACCCGGGCAGCGCCCTCAGCCTCATAGCCCTTGGAGTCGTCCTCGCGCTCAATGTCGTCGGTGATCCCGGCCACCGGCCGCATCGCGACGCGTGCCATGCTTTTCTTCATCAGGTCCTCCAGACAGGTCCTAATCCCTGGGGCTGTCGCATAACCCCCCAGCGGGGAGTCGGCCGCTGTACGAGCAGCCACGGCCCCAGCCGCCCCATTCGGTTCAGGGGCGGCCGGGGCCGTGGTCGTTCGTCGCTGAACTGGGCTACCCCTAGAGGCGGCGCTCGGTCTCGGTGAGCTCACAGGTCCGGTTGGTGATCCGGGGCCGCTCGGCGCCTGAGCCTTCCCTGCGAAGACGCCCCCGCCTGCTCAGACCCTGGGGGCTCGTCGTTTGTACCGTACGAGCCGCCCACAGCCGCCCCCACCCGGTGAAGGACAGGTGGGGGCGGCCGTGGGGGTTCGTCGGGATGCCAAGTTGCTGGGTGAGGCGGCCCTCCGTCTCGGTGAGCTACCAGATCCGGTCGGCAATCCGGGCCCGCTCGGCGCGGGACAGGTCGGGACCAAGAGGCGTCTGACACACGGCGGCCAGACGGTCGCGCGCCTGCTGATGACGCCTGCGCGGATCACAGGGGCTTTGGTGCCCATCCGGAAATGCGGATCGGCTCCAGCGGAACGCTGAGGCTTTCGGTCGGGGACGTGCCGACGGGGATCTGACGGCGTCGGGTGTCTGCGGCCTCCACGGCCGGGAGGACCTGAGCCCACTCAGACATGCGCCTCGCCGGGGCCGCAGCGGCGTACCGGCGGTCCAGTCGCGCCCGTTCCCGGGCAAAGAAGTCGCGGACGGTCCGACGCTTCGGCTCCTGGCGGAGCAGCCGGAGGAAGGTGGCGGCTAGGCGCTCGCCATCGCTGCAGGGCAGCAGTTGGGCGTCGAGGCCCGCGACTTCACCCTTGCACGCCAGGCAGTGGGTCTGGTGGTGCCGGAACGCCTGCCGGACCTTCTCTGCGCTGAACGGAGCGGGTTTGATCTGGCTGGCAGCCGGGGCCTGTGGCGTCTTCGGCTTGGGCAGCACCCTGGTGGCGCGACGGGACCTGGTGCTGGGGACCGCTTCGGCCAGCTCCGTGCGCCACGCGCCGACCGCAACGTCGACGACGACCCGGCGGTCACTGCCGGGGCAGCGGCGCGGGTTCGGGGTACTGGCGCGCTCGCTGTGGTGCGGGACAAGCTTCGGGGCGCCCTGCATGCCGGTGATCGGGCACCAGGACCCGCAGTCGGGGCAGATCAGGTGCTCCTTACCGGGGAAGAGCTCGATCTCGTTCGCCTTGAGGTTGGAAGTGACGATCGGCGGGCGGCTACTGACCCGAGAGGTGCGGGTCTTCCGGCGACGCTTCTGGGCCGTCGACACTGCTGGCGTCGTAGTCATGGGTGACTCCTATGGTTCGAGGAGGAGGGTCGCGTCGCGGTGCTGTCTCCGCCCGCCAGGTCGCACAGGAGGTCCCGACGTCCTGATGGACGGACAACGCATCTGCGCTGCGACGTGCAGTGCAGGAGCCGGGGACCCGGGGGATTTGGTGGTGCTATCAACCCCGGCCACCCCTATGAGGGACGGCGGCTACCTGCAGTGGTACGAACATCTCGCTCAGGCGCTTCCGCGGCGGTCTGGTAGGGCAACACCACACCGGCTGAGGCCTTTTCAGGTCGAGGCAGCGGCAGCCTTGGGCTGGATCTGGCGGCTCTGCTCGTAGGCCTGGACATCTGCGAGTCGAACCCGGATTGCCTTCTTAGCCCCGCGCCCGACGCCGATCGCGGGCAACTCGCCTGCCTCGATGGCCTCGTAGATGGTCGAAAGGCCTACATCGAAGTAGTCGGCAATCCATCTGACCCGGACGTAGTGGGTCAGTGATCCCGGGAGCACTTCAACGGCGGCTAGTCCCGTCGCTTCCGTGGTGTCCGTGGCTTCCATGAGCACACCATAAGCGCAAGCGACTTTAAGTGGCAAGCGCCCTAGGTAGTCCATACTGGGAGGCGCATCAAGGAAGTAGGGTCGTCGCAACGAGTGAGCTGGAGGTATGAGCATGTCGAGCGACGCGTGGATCAGTGAAACAACCCCCTACCTGGCCCCACGCGAGCGCGGGCAGTCTGACGCTTGGAGCGATCAGGCGAGCCGCCGCGGCCGGCGCGGCAACCAGCGGCTCCTGGAAGTCGCGGAGGTGGACCCTCCCGAAGGGGTGCGGCTGGCGCTCCAGCTTGCCGATGGCGAGCGTGCAGTGGTTCGCAGGCGACTGATCCTGCTCGACGAGGAGCCGGTGGAGTTGGCTGACTCGTACTACCCGGCGGGGATCGCCCGGGGAACCCGCTTGGCCGATCCCCGCAAGGTTCCAGGCGGTGCCGTCACCCTGCTAGCCGACCTTGGCTACACCGGTTCCACGGTGGTGGAGGACGTGAGCGCGGATCTAGCAACTCAGGATGAGCTCGACCACTTGGCCCTTCCAGAGGGAAGTCCGGTTCTACACCTGATGCGCACCACGCTGACCAAGTCGGGCGAGCCGATGGAAGTCTCCGTGATGACCATGCCGAATCAGCGGCACCTCACCTACCGACTCGAGAGGAAAGCCTGCTGATGGCAAGGGAATTCAAGGACCTCCGATCCCCACACCAGAAGATCGCCGCAGAGATCAGGCGCCTGATCACGCGAGGGGACCTTCCCCCCGGAAGCAAGCTGAGGTCGACAGCCGAGCTGATGGACCGGTACGGCGGCGTTGCGAACACGACCATCCAGAAGGCCCTGCAGATGCTGAAGGCGGAGGGCTTGCTCGAGGGCTTGCCCGGCAAGGGCGTCTACGTTCGCCAGCACGCGCAGCACTCCTTCGAGCCCGTCACCTTCATGAAGCCAGCGGCCCCGGGTGAGCCGTACTCGTGGATGTCGGAAGCGACGAAGCGCCAGCAGGTAGGCCGCTCGCAGCTCCTCGATGTCGAGGTGGTCCACCCGCCCACCGAGGTTGCTGCGGCACTTGAACTCCAGGAAGGGGAACAGGCGGTCCTACGCAAACAGATCCTGTTCCTGGACGAGGAGCCGACCGAGTTGACGAGGTCGTACTACCCGCTCGGTCTGACCGAAGGCACGGTGATGCTCGACAAGAAGCGGATCCGCGGCGGAACACCCGCCCTTCTCAACTCGCTCGGGTTCCCGCCCCGGGAGTTCGTCGACGAATTGTCGTCGGAGATTCCGACGGAGGAAGAAGTCGTCGCTCTCGAGCTCCCCAAGGACATGCCTGTCCTGGTGGCCTTCCGAGTCGTGTACTCGGACGGCCGCCGCCCGATCGAAGTCACGTTGATGACGAAAGCAGCGCACCGCTATCGGATGCGCTACAGGATGCCTGTGTCGTAAGGCGGTGGGCCGGGGCCGGGGGGCCG
>NZ_JBHTTQ010000014.1:0-67620 GCF_042794475.1 Streptomyces sp. NPDC056527 | reverse complement strand
TTTTCACCACCCCCGCCCCCCTATTGGTTGGCTTAAACTGTTGGGGTGTGGGGTGCGGGGGGCCCCGGCCGGGGCGGGCCAGGGCACCGCCAGAACGCTTCCTGCGCAAGGAATCTACCGCGGCGTCACATGGAAAACACGCCCTTACGTCCCGCCAACACCCCCTACAATGGGTAGTGTTCGTGTAACTTTCAGACTGGCAGGCACACAGAGGAGAGAAGGTGGCCCAACAAGCACCCGACCCGGTCGATGCTCTTCTCAAGCTCGCCGTCAAGCTTCCAGCGCCAGCAGTAAGGGCGCACCTTCGACGGGCCGCGTCCCTCACCCAGTCCGAAGTTGCTGAGGCAATCGGCGTTCATCGGATTCAAGTCGTCCGCTGGGAAAACGGCCAGGCTGAGCCACGCAATCCACATCGCCGAGACTACGGGCGCTTGCTCGAAGCGCTGGCAGCCCAGTACCCCGAGGCGGCATCAGCGCTGGAGACCGAGGAAGCCAGCTGATGCCGCTTCCCCATGCGCAACCGCCCTAGAGAACGCGAAACGGCCCCGTCGCCACAACGGGACCGTTTCCTAGCGATCGACTCGACCAGCCTTCACACTCTCGAGTCGTGTCCGGTGAGGTGACCTCGCCGGGGGTGATGCCCGTGGATCTTGCGATCCGCATGGTCACCTCTACCCAGAATAGGTGGTCCACCTCGCGGGATGCCACCTCCTGGGGGCCTTGTCAGGTCACACTGCTAGCCACGACTCCCCTATTAGGGGAGAAAACGACCTCATGCACCGCCAGCTCCTCCACGGTCCAGCTATCGCCGTAACACCTGGATTGCCGTACATCACACCCGTTGCCCTAATCAGCGGAGTACGCTCCGGCCAGACCGGATCGTTTCGGGCCTTCGAGCCGATGAATGCCCCGACTGGCACATGCGTTCCACGCCGCCCCGTAGGTTCAGCCAGCTTGCCGGGGCAAGACCTGCCCAGCGGGTCTGCCGGTGGGCAAGCCTCTCAACTGCTTCTTCCGCGCTCTGGGCAAGCCTTTGGGCAAGCCCTCACAAGCAGAGTTCACGGCACAACATCCGCATGGAGGTGTGCCTTGATCCTGAACCTGCCTTTCCCGCTCCCGCTGTACGCGAGCGTGACGAATGGCGTCGCCGGCGCCTGGGAGGCTGTCCTGTGAAGCAGATGACGGCGGCAGACTTCAGTGCCGCGATGGTGTCTCGAGCATGGGAGCCGCCGGAAGAGGTTGTCGTCTCGCGGCCGCTCGCCTACGCCGAGGCTCTCCAGCCGGAGGACTACGGCGTCCTCATCCGCCTCCTTCTGCGCGATCCGAACCAACCGTCGGGGATGAAGGCGCTGGCGGAGGAATTCCAAGCCTCGGGCTGGAAGATGGGTGAGAGCCGGCTCCGCGGCGTCATGGCCCGCCTGAAAAGGGCCGGGCATGTCCGCCACGACCAAGTGGGCTACGACGCGAAGGCGAAGCGGCCTGTCTGGGCGTTCACGGTCTACCGGAACCCCGCCAACAACCCCCAGCACGCCCGCACCCTTGGTGGCACGTCTTCGCAGGTCAGCCCGACCGGTGGGCTTTCAACGGATGAGTCGCCGCGTTCGAAGACTCACCCGTGGCATTTCAACGTCCGTGCAGGTCAGACCCCATCGTTGGATTCCAACGCATCGAACACCCATCTGTTGGAATCCAACGTGTCGGAATCCAATGTCTGTGCAGGTCAGGCCGACACTGCGAATTCCAACGGATGGGTCGGCCACCCCCCACACCCCCCGGAGGAGGTGGAAACCTCCTCCCCCTACCCCCTCACAGACACCACGGGGTCGCTTCCGTCTCAGCGGGAGGAGGAGGTGGCGGAGTTCTCCCGAACAGACCTCGCTGCCGCCGCGAGGTTCTTGCAGACGATGCGCCGGCCCTGGCAGGCAGGAAGGGCAACCGCCGTGAAGCACGCTCCACTCCTGCTGCGAACCATGCACGAGCAGGGGTGGCCGAGCATTCAAGAGGTGGACCCTGGGCTTCTCGAGGACGACATCCTGCGGTACACCGAAGGCGCGCGGAGTCTGGCTCACGTCCTGCCGAAGTGGATCAGAGACCTTCGGCTGTTCAGTCAGGTGGCCGGGCGCCCGGGCGGGACCGGAGCGAACGGCTCGCGGGAGAGTGCGATTCGCTGCTGCTCCCTGTGTGACGCGTACGGGCAGATCGAGGTCGCCGGGCGGGCGCTGCTGTGTAAGCACGACGGCCTGGTCCCGAGCGAGGTGAAGCGCATGCCATCTGCAGCTCCTGCCACCGCTCCCCCGCAGGGTCCGGACGGCGGCCTTGCACCCGGTGCCAATGTCGCCCAGCTGCCTGCTCTCGCCGACGTCCTGCGATCGCTGCGCCGGCCTGCCGTCTAGTTCTCACGTAGCGCCCCGGATCCTTCCGATTCCGGGCGACCCTGAACCCATCGGAGATCACGCATGACGCTGTCCGACGAGACGATGGCTCCCGACGCCTACCCCGAGGAGTCGGAGCCCGACGGCTCCCCTGCCCTGCGACGACTTCCTCCGCAGAACCTTGGTGCCGAGCGTTCTGTGCTCGGCAGCATGATCTCGTCAAAGCAAGCCCGGACCGATTGCCAGGACGCGGTTCAACCCGAAGACCACTACCTGCCCGCGCACCAGATCATCCACCGCGCGATTCTCGACCTCATGGCCAAGGGCGAGCCGTGCGACCCCATCCAGCTGGGATCCGAGCTCGAGCGCCGCGGCGAGCTTGGGCGCGTCGGAGGACCGCCGTACCTATGGGATCTCGTGAAGTCGGTCGACACCCCCGCCAACGGCTGGCACCACGCCAAGATCGTGCGTGAGAAGGCGATCCTGCGCCGTCTGGTCGAAGCCGGCATTCGCATCACGCAGTCCGGGTACGAAGGCGCCGGCGACGTCGACGACCTGGTCGCCTCCGCAGCGGGCGAGATTGCCACCGTCGTGGAGGGCACCCGTGAGGACGATGACTTCCGCACGCCCGACCAGACAATGGAGGGCACGCTAGACCTGATCGACGCCGCGAAGAACGGGCGCGGGCTGGTCGGCGTGAGTACCGGTTTCACAGACCTGGACAACCTCACCGGCGGGTTCCTGCCCAACCAGATGATTGTGATCGCGGCGCGGCCCGCCATGGGCAAGTCGACGATCGCTCTGGACATCGCGCGTGCCTGCGCGATCAAGCAGGGCGTCCCGGCCGCCTTCATCTCGCTCGAGATGGGCGTGGACGAACTGAACATGCGGTGCTTGTCCGCGGAGGCACGCGTCAGTCTGCACCACCTGCGCATGGGGACGGTGACCGATGAGGACTGGACGCAGATGGCGCGTGTACTGCCGTCGATCACGGACGCGCCGTTGTTCATCAACGAGTCGGCGTCCACGCTGGGCAGCATCCAGGCGAAGCTCCGTCGGCTCAAGGCGAGGCGGCCTGACCTCGGGCTCGTTGTCCTGGACTACCTGCAGCTCATCACCCTGGGCGGCCGGCGGCCGGAGTCCCGTCAGCAGGAGGTTTCCGAGATCAGCCGCAGCATCAAATTGCTCGCGAAGGAGCTTCAGGTCCCGATCGTGGCGCTGGCGCAGCTGAACCGTGGCCCGGAGATGCGCAGTGACAAGCGGCCTACGAAGGCCGATCTGCGGGAGTCGGGGTCGATCGAGCAGGACGCGGACCTGGTCATCCTGCTGCACCGTGATGACGCGTACGAGAAGGAGTCCCCCAGGTCCGGCGAAGTCGACCTGATCGTCGACAAGCACCGCAACGGCCCGACGGCCACCATCACCGTCGCGAACCAGCTGCACTACTCGCGCTTCGTCGACATGGCCCAGACGTGATGAGGCAAGACACGATCGCGGAGTCCGTGTACGTCATCGGTGCTCATGGCCTGCCGACAGTGAAGATTGGCCGGTCCTACGACCTGCCGCGAAGGCTGCGCTCCATCCAACTCATGTGCCCGATCGAGTTGGCTGTGCTCTGGTCGTGCCATGGTGGCCGGGAACTGGAGCGGGCACTGCACACACGCTTCGCTGCTTGCCGGTCGCACGGAGAGTGGTTCCGTCTCCCCGGTGATCCGGTGGCGTCGGTCGAAGGAGCTGTTGCAGACCTCGTAGGCATGGCTGCACCGTCCCAGGTGCCGGCAATGCCAAGCTCCCTTGAGCCCCACTCCGCCACTAGGGGCGAGCCGCAGTTCGTTGATCAGGACGTGTGTTCACCGCTTCACGTGACTCCGACCACTTGGCTCTACCTCCGTATTCGCCGAGCGTTCGGAGACGACGGCTTCACATGCCGCGACGTCGCAACGCGCCTGGCCGAGCCCGAGAGCGCCGTGCGCAGCCGCATGAGGTGGCTGCTGGAGAGGCACTTCCTTGATGAAGCTGGAGCAGAACCCGGGGCACACCTGGGCTCGATGAGGCGGAAGTTCACTGCCCGCCGCCTCCCGGAAGGCGCAGAGCTCGGGCGTATCCGTGTCTCGCATCGAGAGCTTGACGCTCTCGAGGAGGCATTGGCACTCGCCTGTTTCCCAAGTTCGGGACGCTTGATCCCTCCGCTTCGCAAGGCCACTTGCACCGAACACTCCAGATCTGCCAGACTTTGAAGTCTGGAGATTAGAGAGGGATTCCGTGCGGAAGATTGAAATCGACGACGAGGTGTTCGCCTACCTGCAGCGGCACAGCGAGCCCCTCGTGGACACGCCCAACGACGTGCTGCGCCGGGAACTTCTGGGCGAGAAGAGCAGCCAGGATGCAGGCGCCGAGAGGGGGCTCGGCGGCCTATGGTTCATCATCGAGGCAGGCCTGGCTGCTCCTGGTGACCAGTTGAGGCATCACCAGCCCCGGCTCCAGCGGACACATGAAGCCGCCATCACCGCGGACGGCTGGGTCGAGCTGCCCGATGGCCGCTCCTTCGCTCAGCCCTCGCCCGCGCTCAAGGCGCAAACCGGCAGCGACATCAACGGGTGGGGCCAGTACACCCACGTTCCCAGCGGCCGGAAGCTGCAGTCCCTCCGCGAAGAGGCCCGGTCAACCAAGAGCTGACTAGCCGACTGCTCGCAGGTGCCGGGCCTCCAACAGACTGACGAAGGACTTTCCCTGATGGACAGCAAGGCCTACAGCAGTGGCCTCGCAGCGCTTCGCGAAGTGCGAGACGAGATCAAGCCGCTGGAGCGGCAGCTCGTGAAGCTCCGGGCGGAGCTCGAGAAGCTGCAGAACCAGCGAGACCAGCGGATCGTGGAGCTGGGGGAGTTCGAGAAGGCCAAGGCGGACCGGATCGCGACCTCCGCAGGCATCTCGGTGATCGACGTCGTCGCCTTGGTGCCCTCTCTCGGGCCTCAGGGGCCCGCCAGTGCGCCTACGGAGGCCGCGCCGACCGTTTCCGCCACCGAAGATCACTCGACGCCGCAGGCGACCGTACAGGCGATCAAGGAACCTGCCGGGGCCCCTGCGCCCGCCCTGCGCCCCGTAGCCCAGCCCACCGCGGCCGCCGATGAGCAGGAGACGGGCACCAGCGAGGCCCAGGACCTGGAGCTGGCGGATGTCGTTAGCAGCTCAGCGACGACCGCCCCCTCCCCCGCCCCGGCGCCCGGGGCGCCGGGCGGGGAGCAGGAGCGGACGCTGCCGTCGATTCCCGAAGGTGCGGCTGGTGACCGATGGATTTTCGTCGAGCCGAATCTGACGTCGAAGCGGCCCAACTTCAAGCAGGCCACTCGGCAGATGGCGTTCCTGGACGCTGCGACCGGCGTGCTCGTCTGGCAGGCCGGCACGGTCGCCCTGGACCTGGGGCGTGTGAGCGTCGCGGAGATCCTCACGGCGGTGTATGCGACGGTCCCCGCGGACGTCGAGCGGATCTATATCACAGGCGGCGACCCGTGGCACCAGAACGCTGGGCGTCACCCGTTTCTGAAGGACGCGGTTGCCGAGTGGCTGAACGGGCCGTTGCCGGAGGGCTGGCAGGTGGAGTCTTCGCGCGGCAAGGACCGGCAGGCCGGGCACCTGGTCCACCCCCGTAATCCGGTGGGCCGCTGGCAGCGCGGCATGGACCAGCACACCGAGATCCGTTCCGTGGGCGAGTGGTTCGACCCGGCAGGCGCCGACCCGGCGACCATCCGGGCCGCGTTCGTCGAGCTGTGGAAGGCGCTGCGCAAGCACTGGGACGACGTCGTACTGATGGGCTCGCCGTCCCAGACCGGCCGGGACCTGTGGTCGCGGACCATCCCCGCCAAGGCTGGCGCGAAGTGGGCAGACGGCTACCCCGTCATGTCGCAGGAGATCCGCGGTCTGATGCACGCCACTGCCGGTCAGGGCCGCACCGAGCTGATCAGCCCGCCGCGTGTGCCCGAGCGGGTGCCTGGCTGGTTTGAGGCCGACCGCACCTTCGCTTACGCCAAGCACACCTGGACCTCCGGCGTCGGCGTGCCGCGGCGGGTGACCGCGGCCGCGTTCGCGGCGATGAGCGAGAAGGAGCAGGCCGATGCCCTGTTCTCGCCGAGCCACTGGCAGGTGCGGGTGACGATCCCGAAGGACTGGAACCACGTCGGCCTGCTGCCCGCGCCTGCGCCCGGGGAGCGTTCCTGGCACTACCCGTTCGAGGGCGGCCGGTCGTTCATCACGTGGGCGGGCGGCGCCGAGGTCAATCTGGCGCTGCGTAATCCGCTCGAGCCCTGGCGGATCGAGATCCTTGATGGCTTGGTCTGGGAGAAGGGCGACCCGCTGAAGGACTGGTCCAACAAGCTGAAGGACACGTGGAAGTCGTTGCGTGCGCAGGGTGAGCTCCACGGGGACGAGCAGCAGCGTCAGGCTGCGCGGCTCGCCTCCCGCGCGGTCCGCAGCATCTTGCTGTACGGGATCGGCACGTTCGCGCAGCGGCCGCGGATCACGACCGGTTCGGTCGAGCTCGGTGCAGGTGGTGAGGTGCCTGAGATCCCGGACGGCGCCCGGCTGACGGGTCTGACGGACACGCATGCCACGTGGGAGCGGAACTCGGGGTTCGCGCGTGACCCGTACGCGCACCCGGAGTGGGCGGCCGGCGTGTGGTCGGCGGCTCGGGCCGCGCTGTTGTCCGGCCCGACCGGCACGAAGGACCTTGCCACGGGCAAGCCGGCCCGCGCCGGTGCGCTGCACCTGCCGGCGGCGTCGATCCTCGCGTTCCGGACCGACGCCATCTACAGCTCGGTGCGCCCGGATTGGCCCTACAGCGGCGAGCCGGGCGACTACCTCCTCAAGGGCGCCATGTCCTGGGAGCAGACCACGCCCACGGCCGATGAGGAGTTCTATGTGCTCCAGGCCCTCGGCCGGCAGGCCCTGGAGGCGGAGGAGCTGTGAGCGCTGAGGTGGCATGGGGCGGCCGGTGGGAGCACCCGGATTGTGGGGCGTTCGGTGAGGCGGTGTGGGAAGAGGAGGACACCGCGTCGTCCGGGCACGACTGCGACCGTGGTGGTGAGGTGGCGTGGAGCGCGGAGTGGGCGTGCCACGGCTGCGGCTCCGGCGGTGACGACCAGTTCGACGACGCCACCATGACGTACTCAGATCACGAGTGCGGCGACCAGGAGGGGGAGGTGGCGGCGTGACGCCACGAAGGAGGCGGAGCACCGGTAGAGGCCGCCGTGACCAGCGCAACGAGGCTGCACGCCTCACCGATGAGTTGCTGGACGCCGGCTTCAACAAGAAGCAGGTCGGGGAGATCCTGGGGCGCAACCCGTCCCTCGTGTCGCAGTTCTTCACCAAGAACAAGGGCGCGTCGATGGTCGAGGCGCTGCGGGCCGTGGTCCAGGAGGTCCAGACCGGCGGGCCCCGCGACATCGCCAGCCTCAAGGCCTTGGCCGCGGGCCACGTCCAGCCGCGGCTGAACCGGGAGGGCTACCGCGCGCGGGTGCGGAGCAAGCGGGAACACCTGCGCGCGGAGAAGACGGTCAAGGACGAGCGCGGCAAGCCGGTGATCGGTCCGGACGGGAAGCCGGTCAAGGCCTGGTCGTCGTCGCTGGCGAAGGCCGGCCGCCAGCACATCGCGTCGGGCGCGAGCAGGCTCCGGCCAGTCGTCGAGGACGCGGCCAGGTACGGCGGGAAGATCGCATTCACCGTCCGGGCCCGACGGGGCGCGTTCACGCACGATGCAGGCCGGATGGCGGACTCCCCCGGCGTGCGGCGCAACATCGTCCAGCGCCGCGACGGCACCGAAGAGCGCGCCTACGCCGACAACCGCGGCGGCCCCGGGTCGGGCGAGGAAGGCTTCGACGGTGCCGAGTTCAAAGCCATGGTCGACGCGGCCAGCGGCGACGTCACCGCCGCTGTGCAGAAATGGCTCGTGGACAACGACCGCATCGAACCCGGAACGCCGATCGTCGGCCTCGAGATCCGCGCCTGGATGCCCAAGGAGGACTGAGAGGACGCGGGCGCCAGCACTGTGGGGTCGGCGCTCGGCGCCAGAGCCGACCAGTGGCCAGGCACCACGGGCCAGCGCGGACGACCTGCGGATCCACCGCCGCAGCGGTCAGCTACTTGACGACCGTGATCACCACAGCCAGAACGGCGCTGATGACGGTCAGGGTCGTCGCGAACGCCCTGCCGGACCTGGACACACACTCGGGCACTGGAGCGCCACCCCAGCGGGCGACAGCGAACGCGGCGGCGGCCGCCAGGAGCGAAAAGACCACCGCCAGCCCGATCGTCATGAGCAGCATCGCGGTGTGGGTGACGTTCACGACTGTCCCTCCAAGATCTCTTTCGTGGGATGCGGTACGGCTTCGCACCGGCACGAATCGACGATCCACCCCCCGAACGCGCTAATGAACCGGTTGGATGTTGTTCGCATAACAACGTGGGGTTGTCCGATGAACAACCTCCGCCTGCAGGAGGTGACGTGGGGACAGCGAAGCGGCCGGGACGGCCTTGGGCGGAGGCCCGGGGCGCGAGTAAGGAGGTCAACGACCTTGTCCATGTCCTGCGGAGCTGGCTTGACGGCTCCAATGTGACCGTGACGAAGCTGCGTGGTCTGCTGACCCCCGAGCACTTCAGCAGCGGCGCCGTTCCACCGCTGTGGCGCCTGCGTGAGCAGCTGAACGGTGTTGGGCTCGCCTGGGAGCTCGCCGAAGCCGTCGCGGACGTCTGCTTCCCGGCCGAAACTGGCAAGCAGACGTCCGAACGCCTTGCCCAGATCAGACCCCTGTGGACCGCCGCGAGCACCGCTCCCACCGCCCCGAACCCGACGTACGACCTCATTGGTGCTCAGCAGCGCACGATCGCGGCCCTGGAGGAGTTGAACCGCGTACGCCAAACGCTCGAAGTCAGCGAACAGGCCCGTGTCCAGGCCCTCCAGGTGGCCACGGTGCTTTTCGCCTTCCTCGGCCAGGCACAGGCTCAGGTCGCTCAGCTCACCCGTCGGCTGGATGCGATCCGTGCCTCTTCGTCCTCTGCTCCGGCTGATGTGCGGGCTGCGGAGAGTCGCCTCGATCGCGCGCAGCAGCAGACGAAGGACCTCCGCCAACAGCTCGCACGCGCGCAGGAAGAGCGGGACAGGTTTCAGGAGGTTGCCGATCAGGCGGCCCGCCAGGTCCGGCATTTGGAAGAGGAACTGCGTGATCTGCGCGGCGCCCCGGCGCCGGCACAGCCGCCCCAGGACCGATCGGCAATCCAGCTCCCCGGCACCGGAGGCGGTGCCGCGGACGATGCGGCCCTCGACGAGGTCGACGCGGTCCTGCGCAAGGCCCGCGATGTGTTGGATCGCGAGCATGACGCGGTGCAGGAGGCAGCCGAAGAGGTGGGGTTGTGGGAAGCCCTGCAGAGCGATCCTGCCCATGACGGCCGAATCGTGCCTGGGCAAGCCGTAAGGCATGAACCTGCGTCACGAAGCGCAGGACGTGAAGGGTTGTTCCAAACAACTCCAGATAACCCCTCTACCAGTGCAAAGACTGGTGGGCCGGTCTATGCGACTGTGCCGTCTGATGCTTCCGAGATTCAGCGCCGGATGCTGCCGGCGGCGCTGCCGCAGCCGACTGGTGTCCGGCTCGCCTCCCGCTATCTGCCAGCCGCCGAGACGGCCCGGGCTGGCGGCGATTGGTACGACTCAATCCCGCTGCCCGGCAGCCGAGTGGCGCTTGTCGTCGGTGATGTCATGGAGCGCTCCGTGGCTTCGGGGGCGATCATGGGTCAGCTGCGGACCACCCTGCAGACCCTGTCCGGGCTCGACCTGCCGCCGCAGGACGTGCTGCACCACCTCGACGAGCAGGCCCAGCGACAAAGCCAGGACTTGCTGGCGACCTGCTTGTACGCCGTGTACGACCCGGTCTCGCACCGGATCACCATCGCCAACGCCGGCCATCCGCCGCCGATACTGCTCCACCTCGGCGGCCGCGCGGAGGTCCTGCGCGTGCCGCCGGGGGCACCAATCGGCGTGGGCGGGTTCAACTTCGAGGCGGTGGAGCTGGACGCCCCCGCGGGCGCCACCCTGCTGCTCTACACGGACGGCCTGGTGGAGTCCCGGCTGCGGGACGTGTGGACCGGGATAGAGCAGCTGCGGGAGCGCCTCGCGGCGACCGCCCAGCTGACCGGTCCGGATCGCTCGCCACCGCTCGAAGCCCTCTGCGACGACGTCCTCGACATGCTCGGCCCGGGCGACCGGGACGACGACATCGCGCTGCTCGCGGCCCGGTTCGACGGGATCGCGCCCAGTGACGTGGCGTACTGGTTCCTGGAACCGGAAGAGGTTTCGGTGGGGCGGGCCCGGCGGTTTGCGCGGCGAGCGCTGGCCCGCTGGGACCTGGAAGAGCTGTCGGACTCGGTCGAGCTGCTGATCAGCGAGATTGTGACCAATGCCGTTCGGTACTCGGAGCGGCCGGTGACCCTGCGGCTGCTGAGGACCGACGTCCTGCGCTGCGAGGTTGGCGACGACTCCCCGGCGATGCCCCGGATTCACCGCACTGAGGAGGGCGGGCTAGGACTCTTCCTGGTCAACCGGCTGGCCACGCGGTGGGGAGCGACACGGCTCTCGGGCGGCAAGGTGGTCTGGTTCGAGCTGAAGTTTCCCCGAGGCTAAGAACGTCTAACAGAACGCGGGCGTTGAAACTGCGCTGTGCTCACTTCGAAGACCGGCGTTCGGCAGGGGGCAAAACCCCTGGTCACGGAATTCTCGTGCCCGTAGCCTGCGCGTGTGATGGAGGAAGACGAGACCAACCCAGCTGTCCGCGTCGGAGGTGGCCGCTATCGAGCGATCAGCCTGCGCTTCCACCAGCTGGCACGCTCTTTCCCGGAGGAGCGTGATGACTTGATGCGCGACTTCCTCGTGACGGCTCAAGGTGAGTCGGTGCGGATCGAGGTTGTGGTGAGGACCTGGGACGGTGACGGCCTCGACATCTTCCTTGCCGAGCTGGCAGAAGAGTTTCGAGGATGGAACGGCACCCGGACCTGGCGCTCTCTCGAGGACGACCTGTCGCTGGCTGCCGAGCACGCAGGATCACACGTGCGATTGACGTGGGGGCTGCACGACCGGCTCCCTGATGACGAGTGGCGTTTTGAAATGACGACCAGTCATGCTCCTGGAGAGGACATGCGCCACCTGGCCATCGAGATGCGTACCTTCTTGGAGTCTGACCCGCTGCAATGAGGGTAGACAGCTCGTCAGTCGTCCATGGCCGGCACAACGCGCCGAGTTGTCGATGTGTGATCAGGCAGCAGACGGGTTTGAGGAAGGCTTCGTGAATGTCGGCTCGTCTCTCCCAGCGGATGCGGAGCCGACGGAAGCCGTGGAGCCAGGCGATCGTGCACTCCACCACCCACCGGTAGGTGCCGGATCGTGCTCCACCACCCACCGGTAGGTGCCCTAGGGCGTGTCTGACAAAGATTCATGTTGCGGCGACAGCCGTCCCCTGGAGACGTGGAGAACTGCGTGTGGAAAGGTCATGCGTGTGATCAACCAGCATGGCGGCATGGGCCGCGAACTCGTACTCGCGGGTGGATTGAGCCCTGCGGACGTCGCGCGTCTTCACCGTGAGGCGCTTCGCGTGCTGCGCTCTGGCATCGACACTGCCCACATCGACGCCTACAGCGACGATGCCTGGCCACCCGCGGTGCTGCGTTCCTATGAACGCGCGCTATCCCTGGCCCGGGAGGCGGTGGCAGAAGGCACTCGTTCCCGATGCGCCGACCCTGGGATGGGCATCGACATCGACGTCCGTGACGACGCGCAGTTCGAACTGCTGCTGGACCTGGTTCCTCACACGATCAACGCCGAAGGCTGGCGAGGTGACGAGTTGGTCTTCAGCGCCAGTGACTCGGGAACCTCACTGTGGATAGCCGTTACGTAGAGCAGGAGGCGGAACTTCTGTCCTGACTGGAAGCGCAGGGGGTCCCGCCGACCGCACTTGCCATCCAGCCGCCCGGCCGCTGAGACACATTCACGTACGGGCCCGCTTAGAGGTCATCTCACCTGGTGACTGGCAACGTTGATGGTCGCTGGTAGATACGTTCGATCCTTGTTGAATGCCCTGGTGAGTGACTACTGGACGCCAGCCCATCACGCGGTCGAGCACGAGGATGCGGAAGCCCTGGCCCGCCTGCTCGCCAACGGTTCTGACCCCAATGAGGTCTTCAGCAACATGACGCTGCTGACGCACGCGATCGATACCGAGGGGGACAGCACCCTGCAGAGTGGTCGGCCGTTGACTGTGCACACCACTGCCGTGCTGCTGGCCTTCGGTGCGGATCCGGAACTCGCAGATCCCGACGGTCGGACACCGTTGGACGTGGCCACTTTCTATGCCCATGACCTGGCGGTTCAGCTTCTGCGTGCCCACATCAGCAGGCGAGCCTGCGGTAGCAGATGAGGGTGCAGGCGATACTGGTGAAGGCGAGGAAGTGGTCGGCTTTGCGTTCGTAGCGTCGGTGGAGTCGGCGGCAGCCGGCGACTTCGGCGGAAGATCGTGCGGCAGGTAGGCCCACTGGCAGCCCGTCCGGCCCTGGTAGAGGATCGCGTTCACGATCTCCCGCATCGCGTAGGCGCCCTGGTGGCCGCTGACCGAGCGGTGCCGGTCCTTCCACGCCGTGATCACCGGTTCGATCAGAGCCCGCTGCGCGTGGGATAAGTCGCTGGGATAGGGCTTGCGTTCAGTCACATCATCACACCAGCAGACGAGCAGCTGCGGGCCGGCCTATTCCGCCCCGCACCCACACCAGCGGCGACAACAGAGCCACTCAAGAGTCACGAAAGGCCCGCTGGGAGGCGCTGGAGACAGTGTCCTGCTCCGGTGCCGTGACCTGTCAGCCGGTGGTGAACTCCGCGCTACCCTTTCCGAACAGACGCGTCAGCCCTGTCGGGTTCCCGTCGAATTCTCCAGTGAGGAACTGCAGCAGGAACTCCGTCATGGTGCAGTCGTAGACCGTCCACTCACCTCCGTGCGTATAGACAGCCACAGGCCACGTGCCGGGTTCGTCGCTGCTCGTGATCCAGCCCAGCACGTCCGCTTCGACTGTCTCCCCCCAGACCATGATGTCCGCCGGGCCATAGAGCTCGGCGTGCAACGGGTCGTTCCACTCGTCGACCTCCGGCAGGTCGAGAGCCTCCGCCGGAAGCCTTGAGGTGTGACGCGAAGGAAGATGAGGATCCATGCTCGGGGCGAAGACGGCCAGCATTCCGTCGATTTCGCCGCTGCCGTAGACGGACAGGAAGTCCCTGTAGTCGGACGGGAATCGGGTGCCGTACGCCGCCGCGATGTCGTCCCAGCCAATGAGGGTACCCATGCTCGACGGCTGCATGAGGTGTCGAAGTCGCTCAAGGGCGGTCATGGTCTCTCTCATCTTTCGTAGTCCAGCCAGTCGTGGCCTCGCGTGGGAGCCGGTTCTCCACCTTCGGTGACTCGTCCGAGGTCATGCCACCGGCGTGTCGAAGGACCATAGGTCAGGTTGGGAACATCATCACACCAGCGGGCGAGCGCCTGCGGACCGGCGGGTTCCGCCGCGCACCCACACCATCAGGCGACGACAGAGCCCCTCAAAGACTCACGAACCGCCCTCTAAGGGGGAAGGCGGGACAGAGGCTAGGGCCGGTGGGCGTGGGTCGCAGAGAATCGTTGATGGCTGCGACAAGAACGGTCGCCTCGTAGCGGACCGCGAGCTTGTCATAGCGCGTGGCGACGGCACGGTGCCTCTTGAGGCGGTTGTTACCGCACTCAACCGCATGGCGCTCGCAGTAGTCGGCCGGGTCGAAGCGCGGCGGCCGGCCGCTGCGGAAGCCGTGATTCTGGCGGTTGCGCACCTGGTCGGCCTTGTCGGGGATAGTGCAGCGGATTCCCCGGCGGCGCGGGAAAGCCCGGGCTTGCGGGAAGCGTACGCCTTGTCAGCCCGCACCCGATCGGGATGGACGCGTGGCCGACCCGGTCCGATGCGGGGCACGCGAACCTTCTCCAGTACGGGCTCGAACTGTGGTGAGTCTCCACACCTACAACCACCACCGCTGCCACACCGCACTCGACGGACACCCGCCCATCAGCCGCGTCAACAACCCTGCGGGTCAATACACCTAGACCATGGTCAGGAGGTGGCCCGTGGGGCCGTAGTCGATCTTCCAGTCGGCATAGACCCCCGCGGCGCCGTCCTTCCGGCACCGCAGCCCAACGGTTACCCAGCGAACCAGTCCGTCGTGGGCCAAGGAGAATGCGACCGCAGTCTCGAACTCCTTGCTCCCGCACGGGCAGCAGGCCTCACCCGGATCGGCGTCCTCCCAGAACTCCTCGCTATCCGCGATGAAGGCACGGCCGCCGCAACCAGCGCACACCCGCCCGCTCGGCTCCGCCCTCGACATCGTCGACAAGCACGAAGAACACGCGCCCACCACACCCACCGCAGACTGAAGGGACGATCTTCACCGGACGGCCGTCGGCGGCGTTCCGGAGAAGCAACGCGAGGTCCGCGGAGACGCCCTCGCCAACCTGATCATCAGCATGCACAGGCACATCGTTCCAGACGCCCGAACCAGCACCCATCCACCTTGACCAAAGAGATAGGGGCACCCCCCGGTGGCGCCGGTACGTCGCCGCGGTGTGCGGGATCAGCTTGTACGACGGAAGGGCAAACACCCACCTGCCCGGACGCCTCGAAACCTGCCGGCCATATCACCTCCAGCGGACCGGCAGGCGACTCACCGCGGTCACCGACGTACTCCAGACAGAAGTCCTCCGCCTCCACCCGGCACGTCCAACTCAGTTCCGATTACGACGACGCACTCTCCGACAGAAATCGGGAAAAATTCGCATCAGCCTCAAAAGCGACGGGCAGAATGGGGGCCCAGGCGGCCGATCTCGAAGTACCCGGTGTGACGGGATGGTCGAGATGCTGGCAGGCCGTCAGGGGCGCACACAGCCAATCGCGGCCGCCCTGGAGTGGTCTTTGATGCTCCGTGCGGGTGATGTCTCGTCGCCTCTGGGCTGGGCGGAGCAAAGCGGCGGTCCTCATGTCAGCTCTGTTTCAACTCGTCTGAGGACCTTTCAGACTGAGGACGTCCAATAGAGGTTCACCCCATGTTGCCCACCGACGTAGACAGGATCCAGCTAGGAGATGGATGTTCTGATCTGCGGCTAGGTCCCGGGCCTGTTGGGTGAACGAACTGTTGGTGACGGCAATGACGATGTCGGCATGGTGAACGGGGCGGGCTGTGCCATTGAGAGTCTGGATGACAGGGGATCCCACGGGACGACCGCCGGGTTGTCGGTGCTTGCACTGAAAGACGATCTTCCGCCCGTCCGGGGTGTTGGTGATGACGTCTGCGCCGAGGTCTCGGGCGCCTCCTTGCCGCCTCGTGAGCGTGTGTCCATCTCGTTGTGCCAGGCGGGCTATTGCCTTCTCGAACTCGGCTGGGGTCATCTCGTCGAACTCATCGAGCCGGATGCTGCCCGCGGTAGCGGAGAAGATCAGGAACTCTTCGTCGCGGTGGGCGAGGTGATGGCATGTCTCCACATGCTCCTCGAAGGCGGCATCGATTCGGGTCGCGGCTTGGGAGAGTTCCTTTCGAAGGACGGCGAGCCGCTCGAGGCCGGCTGGATCCAGTGCAGTGCTGTGATCGAAGCGCACGCGGTGGTCTTCGGCGGTTCTCTGGCGCAGAGCATGCCATGCCTCTGTTGCCTGAGTTTGGAGTGCTTCAGCTGTTTCGACTTCGGTGCGGAGACGGTCGCGCAGGCGCAGGTGGGCATCGATGCAGTCGAGCCACGTCGGCGTCGTCGGTGTCACCCCACCGGGTAGTGGCATGTCGCTCAGCAGCTGACGCACGGCGCTCACATGGGTCTCCAGCAGCTCATGCAGGTCTAGCGCGATCTTTCCTTCGGCCCAGTGGAGGAGCGCTGCGAAGGCATCGTCGTCATGGGCGGCGCGGACGAGTTCGGTCAGCTCTTCGTTGAGGGTCGCGTCCTCGTACAGGGGCAGCGAGACGTTGCTCTTCCAGTTGAGGTGCATCACTCGGCCTCGGCGAAGTCGGCGAGCTGGGCAAGCGGCTGCCGCCACTCACTCCAGTTCCGCAAGTTGTCACGGTCGATGAGTCGCATGCGCTGCTGAGCTGCGTAGCGTCGCGCTGGGCGGGAGAGGCTGCTGTTGGTGACTATGAGCACGTGATTGCAATCGTGGGCGGCTGCGGCTTGGACATCTCTTCGCAGCATGGGAGCGGTGACGTTGGGCGCTGAAGTGGTGTAGGTGTGAACGCCCATGTGGTGCGGGCGGATCGCAAGGGTGCCGAGGTCGCTCGATGCCACGATCAGAGATGGCGAGCGGTGGTCTTGGAGCGCCTTTTCCTCCAAGTGGCAGCCATCGCGGTGGAGCATTTCGACAACGTGTCGGGTGAACTGCTCCGGAGTCATGCGGTCGATGGTGCTCAGATCCGCGCCGGCGCCGTGTTTGCTGCTGTTCGTCGCGTAGCCGTTCGCGAGGGCGAGAGCGTGTAGCCGCTCCTTGTCTGCTGCCAAGATCTGCTCGAGACGGTTGCGCGCCTCAGCGAGCTGATCACGCAGGGGCGTGATGCCTTCGAGCGTCGGGCCTGTGCGGGCTTCAGTCCTCGCCCTGGCACCCAGGTGCTGTCCTAGGTATCGGCTGAGCTCGTCCAGGACCTGCTCGCACTCCCCCAGGGCTTCCTTTGCCTCGAGAATCTCCGGGCTGAGTGCCTCGCGCACTGCTTCGGCGGCCTTGCGGCAGGCTGAGGAGATCGCGATGGTGTTGGATCCGAACCGGTAGACGGTTCGTCGCTTCGCTTCTGTCAGTTCCCGGTTCAGCAGGTCCAGATGGGCCCTCCAGTCGGCTGCGACATTGGAGGCGATCCTGCATTCAGCGGTCCAGATCAGCACTCGCAGTAGATCGTCACGGTTGGCCTTCCCGAGCAGATCCCCCATGGCCTTGCGGAACTCGGGACTGCTGTAGCGGGGAGGAGTGACGGCAGCGCGTCGGTCAACTATCACCGAGCGAGGCTACACATCACCACTGACAGGGGCCCCGGGCGCAGAGCAGTCTTTCGTGCCGCTGGTTCCACTGATGGGAGACGGCTGGCACTGTGCGCAGTCTGTGGCTGGCAAGCAGGGGCCGAGGTTGAGGTTGTCTGCATGCCCGGGGGCGCAAAGGTCCGCGAATCGGGACATGCTGGATACTGCCTGGTGACACGCCACATGACCTGCCGTCACACACTCCGAGCCATGAAGTTAGTAAGCTGACTTCATGGTCACCCCAAACCCCAGTGGAGACAGAGAGAAGGTCGTCTCCAAGCTGCCGTCCTGGCTTCGTCAGGACTTGAAGGTTCGCGCCGCCGAACTTGGCGTCGACATCCAGGACGCCGCGTCTGAGGGCATCTCGGCCTGGCGCGCAACCGATGCCGACTACTCCCCCATCGACACTTCGGGCTCCACGTCATTCTCCACTTGGCTGCCGCCCGGCCAGTGGGACCAGCTCAAGGTCACCTGCGCCGAGCGAGGACTCCCGTTCGTGCAGGGCCTCGCTCAGTCGATCCAGCTGTGGCTGGACACGCATCCCTCCCCCAGACACCGTCCGGTCACCGGCATCGCACAACGCAAGATCGTCATCAACCAGAAGGGCGGCGTCGGGAAGACCGCGGTCGCCGCCGGCCTCGCCTCGGCTCTGGCTGAGGACGGAATGTCCGTCCTCCTCGTCGACTACGACCCGCAGGGACACCTCAGCGATCAACTCGGGGTTGAGCAGATCGCCCCTGGAGCAGACAGCCTGGTGCTGCACATGTGCGGGGAGGGCAAGGGCAACCTCCGAGACCTGGTGGTCACCATCGAGGAGCCTCGGTTCGGCAAGCGCCTGCATGTGCTGCCTGCCTGTCCCGACGGCTTTCTCCTGGACGCCAAGATCGCTGTCTCCCGGATGCGAAACAAGGAAGCAGCCCTGGAACGGGCCCTGCAGCCCCTGGAGAAGGACTTCGACGCCATCGTCGTGGACTGCCCGCCCAGCCTGGGCATGGCCACCGATGCGGCCATCTACTACGGCCGCCGCCGTCAGGGAGAAGGCCACGGCATCACCGGCCTGGTCATCCCTGTGCTCGCTGAAGACTCATCAGCGACCGCGTACGCCATGCTCGCAGACCAGATCGAGTCTCTTCGCGACGACCTCCGCCTGGACATCGAGTACCTGGGTCTCGTCGTCAACCTCTACGACAGCCGCCGCGGCTTCGTCGCCACCTCCTCCCTTCAGGAGTGGCGCGAGCTCGGCGACCCGCGCGTGCTGGCCGTCATCGGTGATCTGAAGGAGCAGCGCGAAGCCGTGCGCATGCATCGCCCTCTGCTGGCTTACGCACCCCACAGTGATCAATCGGAGATCATGCGGCAGATCGCTAGGGAGATCTCATGAGCAAGCGAGACCAGCTCGGGGCGTCGTCCTCGTTCGCTCGCGCGAGCCAGGCACGCAGTGTGCGCCGGCAGCTGACGGATGCCGCCTTCGGCGGAGACCCGACCGTGCTGGACCTGGCTCTGATCAGCGCCAACCCCGACAACCCGCGTGACGGTCTGGGCGACGTGTCGGGTATGGCCTCCAGTCTCCTGGAGGTCGGCCAGATCCAGGCGATCACTGTCGCGTCTGTCTCGGCCTATCTCCGGGATCGGCCTGAACGGGCCTCAGAGCTGGACTCCGGCGCCGAGTATGTGGTGGTCGACGGCCACCGCCGTTTGGCAGGTGCCAGGGAAGCCGGCCTCGCTTCGATAAAGGTCACCGTCGACGACGCCCGGGTCTCCACGGACGAAATCCTGCTGGAGTCCGCCTTCGTCGCCAACGCGCAGCGGGAGAACCTCTCGGACCTGGAAGAGGCCCAGGCGCTCAAGACGCTGGTCAGCTTCTACGGCTCCCAGCACAAGGCCGCGAAGCGTCTGGGGGTCACGCAGCCGTACATCTCGCAGCGCCTGTCTCTCCTCGAGCTCGAGCCGCAGCTGCAGGCCGACCTAGAAGCCGGCCTGCGAAAGGTCGAGCACGTCCGCGGACTGAGCAAGCTCTCCCCCGCCGAGCAGCGCGCAACGGCAGACGCCCGAGCACAGCAGGCCCAGGAGAAGCGGCTCAAGCGAAACGCCCCCCACTCCCCCACGCCCCCCGATGCTGGCGATAACGCCGTTATCACCAGCGCGCAGACCAGTCACCTCGGAACGGAGCAGTCACCCAGTGATAACGCCGTTATCACCAGCCCGAGCCACAACGAGTCTGCCGAGACAGGGTCGCCGACCGATAACGGCGTTATCGACGGCCGGCGGGAGACGCACCCGGAACGATCCAACGAAGCTCCGGCAGCGGTGGATCGTGGGGGAGCGGAAGCAGCAACCGGCCTTCCGTGGCACAACCCTCAGGCCCTCAACCGACTGGCACGCCAGCACATGTCCCTCGAGGACCGTCGGACCCTGGCGAAGCTGCTCACCGAGGACTGACCCCAACGATGGGGGGCCATGTCTCCGTATGTTCGTGAGACACGGCCGCCCATCGTGTGGGTGGATCAATACAGACGGCAGCCGGAAGCCAGGCTGACACAACGGGAGGGGATAGCGGGTGGCCGCGGTGCAACTGACACGCACACACAAGATTCTGATCGGTGTGGTGGTCGCCGGCGCAGTCGTCATCGCTGGCATCGGATTTGCCGGCTCCTACACAGCTGTACGCGAGCTCGCCGTACAGAAAGACTTCGGCGACTTCTCCTACTTCTTCCCCATCGGCATAGACGCCGGTATCTGCGTCCTGCTGGCCCTGGATCTCCTCCTGACCTGGATCCGGATACCGTTCCCGCTGCTTCGGCAGACGGCCTGGCTCCTCACCGCAGCCACGATCGCCTTCAATGGCGCGGCAGCCTGGCCTGACCCGCTGGGCGTCGGTATGCACGCCGTCATCCCGGTGCTGTTCGTCGTGACCGTGGAGGCAGCCCGTCATGCAGTGGGCCGCATCGCTGACATCACGGCCGACAAGCACATGGAGGGGGTCCGGCTCACGCGCTGGCTCCTCTCGCCGCTGCCCACCTTCAGGCTGTGGCGCAGGATGAAGCTGTGGGAGATCCGTTCCTACGAGCGCGTCATCAAGCTGGAGCAGTACCGCCTTGTCTACGAGGCGCAGCTGCAAGCCCGATATGGGCGTAGCTGGCGCCGCAAGGCCCCGGTGGAGGCACTGATGCCTCTCCGGCTCGCCAAGTACGGCGTCCCGCTCACCGAGACCGCACCGCACGTCCTTGAAGAAGCCGGCCTGGACCTGGACAACGCCGTGACGGTGGAGCGCATCGACGGACACACGGCGGCCGTATCGACGGCTGGTGAGCACCAGCGGGCATTGGACTTCGGACACAGCGAAGCTGCCGGACATGAGATCCCGCAAGCCGAGATGACGGTGGTTGACGAGGAGCCGGAGGCCCTGCAACAGGACGTCACCGCCGTTAGTCAGTCCCCTGCGGAGCCGCTGGCCGATGACCGGCTGGAAGTCCCGGCCGGGACCGATGACCGGGCATCCCTGGCGGATGAGGTCGGCGTTCGTGCCGACGCCGCGGGTGTCATGGAGCGCCCGGCTGCGGAGCCACACCCGTTCTTTGCGCGCCACGTAGCGCAGCGGTTCGCCGCGTCGCCGACCCCAGTCGTTGCCGATCCGTTCGTGAGTGAGCCTGTATCGGCGCCGACTTCGGCGGTGGTCGACGAGCAGCAGGCCGGTGGGGGAGTACCGGTGCAGACATCCCTGGACCTTCCCTCCACGCGATCGTCGGAGCCGGGGCCCGGGTCGCCGGTCTGGGAGTCCGCCGTGACCGACGACGGAGCAGCTACCGCTCGCTTGCCCGAGCAACAGACTGCCAAGCCGGAGCTGGACACTGTGCAACAACAGGTTGTGACCGTCGCCACGTGGCTCTCCGAGGCAGAGGAGTCGGGGGAGAGGCTCTCCGGCGCAGAGGTCGCCCGCCGTCTCGGTCTGTCCCCGCGGACCGGACAGCGCCGCCTCGACAAGGCCACTGAGTACCTTGAGGAGCAGCGCCAGCAGCAGGGCCGGCCGCATCTCCGCTCCGTGCGCAGCTGACCAACTCCCCTCCGGCAGTGGTCGATGACCAACCCGGCCACGGGCCTCCGTCATGTCCAGCACCGCGCCGGACGGGGGAGCTGCGCAAGGTTGACGACCGTGGCCGATGGCCGAAGGTCCCGCGTGGCCGTTCTGCTCGCGTGACCGATGACAGACCGCCCTCAGCGGTCATCGGTCACGCCACGGAGCTGGTGATAACGCCGTTATCACTGGTGGCCGTTCCGTACGGGCAATCGGTCTCCGGCTGGTGATAACGGCGTTATCACCAGCATGGCGGCCGGGGGAGTAGCGCCTGCAGCAAGAGCGCGCACACCATCGGTCCATCCGGAAACCAACAACCCCTCTCCGGCAGTGGCCGAACCAACCCCGGTCATCAACCACTGTCGTGTCCGCGGCGCGCGCCAGCTGTGACCGGTACTCGGGATGGACGGTCGTGACCGATGGCAGTGGCCGACGGTCTCGGCACAGCCGACCGGCTGGCCGTGAGCGATAGCGCCCTCGTCGGGCTTCGGTGATAACGCCGTTATCGCTCGGCGGCTGTTCCCCTTAGGCGACGGTCTACGCGCTGGCGATAACGCCGTTATCGCCAGCGCTATGTGGCGTGACGGAGCAGCCCCACCCACAGGGCCGCGCATGCCTTCGTTCCGAGCGCCCCCTTCCGGCAGTGGCCGATGACCGACCCTGGTCATCGGCCACCGTCATTCGCGGCACCGCGCTGCCCGAGACCGGTCCACGGACTGCCGCCGGTCGTGGCCGATCGACGGTGGCCGATGGCCGATGCGGCCCGCGTGGCCGGTCGGCTGACCCCTAGCCGATGGCCGATCACGCCTCCTCGGTCATCGGCCATGGCCAATCAGCGTCCATCGGCCATGCCTAGGCCGTGACCGATCTCTTCCCGCTTCCCTGGTTCCGCCGCACCGGCGACTGGCTTGCCCACCCCCAACGGAGCCTTGCCGAGAGTTGCATCAACCGGTCAGAGCAGGCTTGCCCACCACAACGGGAGGCTTGCCCAATCGGACACCAGGGGCTTTCCCGGCGCATGGGCAAGCCCACTACCTGCTCCATTAGGGCACTGGGCAAGCCTTCGGGCAAGCCGGTATGAGGAGTCTGTACGGCACGAGATCCGAAAGGAGACGTGCCGTGCACGACGCTCTGCACCCCGTCGTCGGCGGGTTCTTCAACCGGCTGGATGCCGACTGGGCCGCGCTGTGCGCGGACCCCGGACTGCAGCACGTGGTGACCGACTGGGTGACCGATGGCCACCTGACCGACGGCATCGCGGCCGTGACCGATTCCTGGGCGGCCTCCCTGACGCCCGCCCAGCTCCTTGCCGCGCTCCGCCCGTCGGCCAACGGCGTGACCGATGCGCTGACCGATGCAGTCCTGCGCGCCCTCCTTGAGCGAGCGGCCGGCCGTGACCGATCGGCCGCTCTCGCCGGCCGCGTCATCGTCCAGGCGATGCTGCCCGCAGTCATCCGCATCACCCGGGGACAGGTACGTGCGAGCGGCGGCCGCACCCGCGACGCCGTCGGTCACGTGACCGTGGCCGCCCTGTACGAAGTGGCACGCGCCGGCCGTATCCACCTCCGCCCCGGCCGGCCCGCCGCCAACCTGATCCTGGACACCCTGCGCCAGGTCCTGGCCGAACTCGCTGCCGAACAGAGTCCGGTGGGGGAGGACCTCGCGACCGCCGAGCATGTGGCCGACTCGGCGCCGGGCCCGTACGAGATCGCCCGCGCCCGTACTCTGCGCGCCGCCGCGGCCGAAGTCGGTCTCCACGCGGGCCCGGCCGAGGACGTCGCATCCACCCCCGCCCGGCTGGAGCTCCTGGAGCTCCTCCTCGACGCGGTCCGCGACGGGGCGCTGTCCATCACCGACGCGCGGGCGCTGGCCTGGCACCACATCAGTGGCGGCATCCCGGACATCGAGGCCGCCGCTCGCGCCGGCACCACGGCCGGCGCCTGGCAGCGCCGCCGCTCGCGGGCCCTGGCCCGCCTCAAAGCATCCCTCCAGCCCGAGGCCGCGGCATGACCTGGACCACCGCCCCGGCCACCGTCCGCTCCCCCTTTTGGAGATGTGCCTTGACCACACCCGCCGCCGCGACGTCGCTGGACGCGGACGAGGAGCGCGTTACCCGCGCCCAGCGTCTGCTCATCCAGCTTGGCGCCTCCCTCGTCGCCCGCCCCTTCGACACCGGCACCCACGAGAAGCTCCGCGCCTTCCTCGACGAGGACGCCGAGCCGGTCCTCGCTTCGCTCGCCGCGCTGAGTCGCCGCCCGGAAGCGGAACTCCGCAGCCGGATCGCGGAGCTGGCCGGCCACACCCTCCGGTCAGCCGGAGGTACGGCATGAGCCTCGTGCGCACCGGCCGAAAGCCGGCCGCACCGGCGGAGCCACAGCCGTCGGCCGTCCAGGAGCCGGCGGTCGAGCAGGACGCGGGCTGGGTCGGTGGCTGGTCGACCGGTGCCCAGGCCAACTCCGCTGCGCTGCTGCGCTGGCTCGTCTGGGGCCTGATCGCGCTGGGGCCGCTGCTGGGCGGGCTCGCCTACCTGTCCGTACCCGCCACGTCTGCGGCCCCGGCTTCGAAGACCGCCCCGGCCGCCCCGGCCGCGAGCGGCGGCCAGGGCGCGGCTGGCTTCGCGACCCTCTTCGTCGCCGCCTACCTGTCCGCCGGGCGCGGCGACGAGCCCAAGCTCGCGGCCTACTACCCGGCGGCTGGCAACCTTCAGCTCGACGGCGTCTCCGGGCAGCGCCGGGGTGAGCAACTGACCGTCGTCCGGCTGCGCCAGACCGACACTGCTGTCTGGTCGGTCACGGTCGCGGCCCGCGTCACCGCCACGCAGTCCACGCAGTCCACGCAGTCCACGCAGCAAGGCACCTCCCCGAACCCGGCGGCCGCGACCGACGAGGTGCGCTACTTCCAGGTACCCGTGGCCACGGCGCCCGGCGCCGGGGGAGCGACCGCGTACACCGCCCTCGCGCTGCCGGCCGAGGTCGCCGCCCCCGAGCGGGCCAAGACCCCGGAGCTGGTCTACGGCGCGATGCGCCCGGCGCTGCCGACTGACCCGCGCACCCAGGCGGTCACCAGCTTCCTGTCTGCCTACCTCACTAAGGCCGGTGCCGAGCTCGACCGCTACCTCGCTCCGGGTACCCGTCTGGCTGCGCCGTCCCCGGCGCCCTACTCGGGCGTCGCCGTGGACCAGTTCGCCGTCGAGGGCGAGACCGGCGGTGAGCCCGTCGTCTCCGTCCCCGGCGACGGCACCACCCAGCGCCTGCTCGTCACTCTCCGAGCCACCGGCCATGACCGGGTGCGCCTCCCGCTCACCTACGCCCTCACTCTCAAGGCCCGCGCCGGCCGGTGGGAGATCGCCAGTCTCGACGGCGCCCCCGCCCTCAACCCGCAGACTCCGGCCCCGGCAGCCTCCGGCGCCCCGAGTCCGGCCACCACCCCCACCACATAAGGGAGCACCGTCATGCACGACACCATCACGCTGGCCGCGGGCTGGATCCAGACCGGAACCGGCCTCGGCACCGCCATCAAGGGCCTCATCTTCGACGTGGCCATCCCGGCACTGTGCGGGATCTTCGTCGTCGTCGTGGGCTGGAAGACGAAGGCGCCCGGCCCGACGATCATGGCGGTCATCTTCGCGGCGATCGTCTGGGGCCTGTCCGCCAACATGGGCGCCCTCAAGAACAAGACCACCGAGGACATCGTCCAGTACCAGGGCGGCCCCAACGCCGTCCGGAGTGACCAGTGAGCGAGGCCGCCGCCAACGGCGGCGAGCTGGACTTCGAGCTGATCGGCCGCTGCTACACCAAAGCTCGGCGCGCGCCGCTGGTCCACGGCGTGATCCGGGACGTCAACGGCGGCCGGGGGATCCGGCTGCCCGGCGGCCCCTACACCCTCACCCAGCTCGCCGGGATCGTCTCCACCGTTGCCGCCCTGATCCTGACCCGGCCCGTGTGGGGCGGCCACGGCTGGCTCGACGTCGCCGTCCTCATCGTCCTGCCCGCCGTGGTCGCGTTCGTGCTGCGCCACCTCCACATCGACGGCCGCAACCCCGCGGCCGCCCTGCTGAGCATCGTTCTGATGCTGGCCGCGCCCCGGCGCGGCCACCTTCGCGGCCGCCCCTACCGGCCGGCCCGCCCCACCCGCAGTGACACCCGCATCCACCTGCCCGCCGATGAACAGGCCGCCGAAGCCACCGCCCCGGCGACCACAGACGCCCCCGCACCTGAGCCGCCACCGAAGCAGACCCGGCCCCGGCCCGTGGTACCCGCCGCCGCGCCGCCGGCACCCGAAGGGCCTTCGGCGCCCTCCGCGCTGGTGGCCTCGGGGGTGCAGGCCCTCCTCGCCCGCCGCGCGCCCACCACCCGCACCTGACTGGAGAACTGACGATGCGCCTGCCGATCCGGCACGTCCAGCAGAACCTGATCTTCACCACTCACGGCACCGTCTGGGCCGTGTGGCGCGTCGCCGCGACCAACTACTCCCACGCCCCCGCCGCCGTGAAGAAGCGCCGTCTCAAGGCCCTGGAGGGCCTGTTCAAGGCCATGGCTGGCGAGCCGATGCTGCTGTCGCTGTGCCCGCAGATCGACCCGACCGCGGTGGTGCGTGCCATGGTCGACGACATCGACCTGGACCGCGCTCCCCGCTACGAGCGCCTCGGGCATGCGGTCCTGGACCAGCTGGAGTCCATGGAGCTGACCGGACGCACCGACTGGCTCGCGCTCCCGCTTCCCCCGCTGTCGCAGAAGGACGCGGTGGTGTCGGCGTTCCGGGCGGCGCGGGTGGAAGTCTCCCTGCAGCTCGGCCTGATGCCTGCGATCGTCACCGACGCGGAGGTGCAGCGGCGCCTGGAGCAGGCCCAGCGGATCCAGGCCCAGTGGCCGACCGGGGTGTCGATGCGGCCGGCCTCCGAGGCGGAGATCCTGTGGATCTACGGCCACAGCGCCCGCCGCGGGCTCGTGGAACCCTTCCTGCCGGACGGCACCGAGACCCCGGTCCGCGGCCGGGGCCGGAACACGGCGGCGCTGGGGGAGATCCTCGTCGGCGAAGGCGGCGCCGTCTTCAACGCCGGCCCCGCGCTGCCGGCCAACCCGTTCGCGCGTCGCTTCCTTCAGGTCTCCAGCGAGTGGGGCGACTCCTACCAGGCGCTCCTGGCCCTCTCCGAGATGCCCGAGGCCTTCGCCCTGCCCGGGGCGGCGTACCTCCAGCAGCTCGACGACCTGGCCTACCCCGTTGACTGGACCGCCCGTCTGGTCATCGTCCCCGGATCGAAGGCCGAGCCGAAGGTCCGCAAGAGGGCGAGGCACCTGAAGGCTCAGGCGGCCGAGTACGAGGGCGACCCGGCCGGCCCGCCCGCAGCTGTCGCCCGCAACCAGGCCGACAACGAGGAGTACCACGAGCGGCTGACGTCGAACCGGCGCGAGGTCGAGATCCGCGCCATGGTCACCCTCGCCGTGTGGGGCGACAGCCCCGGCGACGCCATGGACCGTGCCGCCGCCCTCGCGAGCGATTTCGGCTCGACCGACTACACCTTCTCCCGGCCCGCCGGCGAACAGGCAAGCCTCTGGCAGGCGATGCTGCCCGGCTGCCGCACCCCCCGGGTCATGGCCGGCTACGCGCAGATCCTCCTCGCCCGCGACTTCGCGATGGCCATGCCCTGGTGCGGCTCCCAGCTCGGCGACGAACGCGGCGGCCTCTACGGCCTCCAGGTCGCCTCAGGCGGGGCCCGCCCCGTCCTCATCGACCCCGCCCGCGGCCCCCGCGAGAACGCGAGCGCGTCGATGGCCTGGCTCGGAGAGCTCGGCGCCGGCAAGTCCGTGGGCATGAAGGGCGCCGTCTACAACGTCCTCGCCCGAGGTCACCAGCTCGGCCGTCCCGGCTCCCGCGGCCGCGCCGTCATCGTCGACCGCACCACCGACCAGGAATGGGCACGCTTCGCCAAGGCCTGCCCCGGCACCACCCAGCTGATCCGCATCGACCACACCGCCGAGGTCTCCCTCGACCCCCTGCGCCTGTACGTCAAGGACAGCCCGCAGGCCGCGGCCCGCTTCACCGAGTCCTTCCTCACGCTGCTGCTCGGGGTCCGGCCGATGGACCTCGAAGGCGTCGCCCTGTCCGAAGCCGTCCAGGCGGTCCTGGCCCGGCCCGAGCCGTCCATGCGCGCCCTCATGGATGAGCTCACCAAGCGCGGCACGGCCGACGCGGCCGCCCACGGCCTGGCTCGCAAGCTCGCCTCGGTCGCCCGCAAGGACTTGGCCCGTGTCGTCTTCGACGAGACGCTGCCGGTCGTCGACACTCACCGCGCCGACAGCGTCGTCTTCCTCGTCAGCGCGCTCGCCCTTCCCAAGAAGTCCGAACTCGCCTCCGAACACCGCATCCAGCGCCTGGAGTTCGAGAAGGTCCTGGGCCGGGCCCTGATGTACCTGATCGCCGCGGTCTCCCGCGAGACCGCGATGCGCTCCCGGGATGAGTTCGCCGTCACGGTCTTCGACGAGTGCTGGTGGCTGACGAGCTCGGACGAAGGCCTGGAACTCCTCCTGGAACAGCTCCGCGACGGCCGTAAGCGCAACGCCGCCGCGTACGTCGGCTCGCACGACGCCGATGACATCGGCCCGGCCGACAGCGAGAAGGGCACCATCGTCCGCGGCCTCATCCCCCACAGGTTCGTCTTCCGGCAGACCAGCCGCACCCTTGCCGCCCGCTCCCTGGAGTTCCTCGGCGTGGACTCCACCGACACCGACTTGCTGGACCTGGTGACCGGCGGCCTCTCACCGCTCGGCCTGCCCGAGGACCAACGACGGGCCCGGGCGGGGGAGTGCCTCTACCGCGACCTGGCCGGCCGCATCGGCCTCATGCGGGTCCTCATCCCCTTGGACCGGGCGGTCGAGAAGGCCATCCACACCACCCCGACCAGCGAGCGGGCCGCCGTCCGATGAGCCCGCACACCCCATGGAGGCGACTGCGCCTGCTCGGCGCGGCCCGCCTGCGCCTCGCGTTGCTGGTGGCGGCGTTCGCCGCCACCGCCTTCACCATGCTCAGCTCCCTGCCGGCCCTCGCCGAGCCGAACCCGTCGGCGACCACCACCCCCGTCAGCCCGCCGACGACCACACCCGGGACCCGCACCCCGACCCCGGAGGAACTCGCGGAGATCGAGAAGATCCTTGACGAGCTCAACAGTCAATTCTCCGACTCCGCGCAGGAGGCCTACCTCGAGGCCGAAGAGGAGCGCCTGCGCCAGCTGCTGCCCGACGAGGGCGGCGTCCTTGCGGTCTTCAACGTCACCGACCGCAACCGCATGCCGATCTCGGCCTACACCGTCAAGGGCGACACCGGAGGCCTGACCGACTGGGACCTCGGCATCCAGAACTTGATCACCGAGCTCTGCTTCATGGTCACCAAGTGGGTCATCGCGTTCTGCTGCTGGCTCATCGCCTGGGCCCTCGGCTTCGGCCTGGCCAAGCTGCTCCTGGCGCCGGTCCTGTCCGTGGCCAACAGCCTGCACACCCGGGTCATCCTCGAGATGGGGCTGCCCAGTCTCTTCCTGTCGGTGTGCACGCTCGTCTGCGTGGCCCGGGTCTTCTTCGGGGACCGGGCCAAGGGATGGGGAGACGCGGCCCTGTCCATCCTGATCGCCGCCCTCACCGCCACGCTGCTGTCCTCGCCCCCGCAGCTGCTGCTGGGGGAGCAGCACGGCGCTATCGCCGTCGCCCGCGGCCTGGCTCTCGAAGTCGCCGACATCATCCTCGACGCCAACCCCGGCGAACGGGAGAAGGACCCCGAAGAGGAGGACTCGGCCAGCAGCCGGGCGCTGTCCCGTCCGCTGACCAACGCGCTGACGGACGCCTTTGTCGTCAAGCCGGCCATGCTGATCCAGTACGGCCGGGTCTTCGAGGGCGACTGTGCGAAGAAGTACTCCGACACCAAGCTCTCGCAGCTCGCCTTCGACCGGGCGCTCAACCAGCAGACGGAGCGGCTGAAGAAGTACAACCACTACCGGAGCTGGATCGACCCCTCCGGCGCAATGATCACCGACTGGACTCTGCCCATTGCCCAGCAGTGGGCGGTCGACCACTTCGGTAACCCGCCGATGGAGAAGTTCGAGAAGGAGTGCGTCAAGGGGGACGTCCAGGCCGCGAAGCGTGCATCGATGGACAAGGTCGGCGGTGCGATCTTCCTCCTCATCGCGGCCCTGATTGTCACCATCCTGATCGCCGGTCTTGCCGGCAGCTTCCTCATCGCACAGTGCCGCATCGCGTGGGACGCAGTCCGGGCCGAACCTGCCCTCGTGGCCGGGCTGATGCCCGGGGCCGGCCGCGCCTTCCTGTGGGACTGGGCGGCGTCCGTCCTGCGCTCCCTCGGACAGCTCCTCGTCTCGATCACGGGTCTCGCCGTCCTCATCCTGATCATCCAGGCCGTCCTCGATCCCGTACAGCAGGACTGGGGCAACGAACTCACGCTCCGATTCCTCGCCGTGGACATCGTGTGCATCGGCGCGATCAAGAAGCGCAAGGCCCTCACGGTCCGCTCCAAGCAGGTCGCCGCGAACTGGCGCGCCAAGATGTCCGTGGCCCGGATCGGCGGGACCCACGGCAGCAGCTTCACCCCGGCCTCAACCCCAGTGGCCAAGAACCAGAGCATCGCACGCAAGGCCACCCGCACCGCGATGGTCGGCGTGGTACTCGCCTCGGGCAATCCGATCGCCGCTCTGGGATACGCCACGTCCTCCAGTGTCAGCTCTGTCGCCCTGATGAACCGGATCCAGTCCGGGAGCAGGGGCAGAGGCCGCCGCCCGGCGCGGCCCGCAGGGCAGCCCCAGCCCCAGCCCCAGCCCCAGCCCCAGCCCCAGCCCCAGCCCCAGCCCCAGCCGGTCAACGCCGGCGGTCCGCGGCAGGCACTGCCCGTGCCGCCGCACAGGCAGTCACCCAATCCGCCGAGTACCCCGGCGGACCAGCGTCCGGGAGGACCCGCGCACCATCTCCCCGTCGGCATCAGTCAGGCGACCACTGTCCCGAACCAGCCCATCTCACAGACCACACAGACGGCGAGGCGGCACCAGCCCCGCCACCCGCTGCCGACTCAGCCAGCGGCCTCGCCGCGCCAGCAGCAGCTCCGTCAGCGTCTGGACCGCGGCACCCAACGCCAGCCCGGCACGCGCCGCGTCCCCGACGTGACCCCGCGGCGGCCGAGCGACGCGTCTCTCAGCCGCAACGAGCAGTGGGAGCTGAACCGTCGTCGCCGCCAACGGGGCGGTTCATGAAGAAGGGAATGAAGCGGTGGCTAGCCGGCACTGCTGGGCTGCTCGGGCTGGCACTTGTGCTGCTCGCAGCTGTAGGAGCCCACGTCGCCGGCCTTGGCCAGAGCGAGGCGGAGGCCGCTGCTGCCTCGGCCCGCTGTCCCGCCGGCGGCGGGCACGGACTCGACCCGGACACCGTCGAAATCGCCCGCAAGGTCAAGGAGATGCTGGCTGGCAGCGGCGACGTGAATGTGCCGGGCCTCTCAGAGCCCAAGAAGCAGATTCCCAACGCGAAGGTCATTGTCGCGACCGGAATCCAGAAGCGGGTGCCGGCCCGCGGGCAGGTCATCGCCCTGGCCACCGCGCTTCAAGAAAGCACCCTGATCAACCTCGACCATGGCGACCGTGACTCGCTCGGCCTGTTCCAGCAGCGGCCCTCTCAGGGGTGGGGCACCCGCGAGCAGATCTTGGACCCCGTCTACTCCTCCGGGAAGTTCTACGACAGGCTCGTGAAATTGTGGGACTGGCAGCACATGCCGCTCACGGTGGCCGCGCAGAAGGTCCAGCGCAGCGGATTCCCTGACGCGTACGCCAAGCACGAACCGCTCGCCACCGCCCTCCAGCAGGCGATCGCCCCTACACTTGGTGCGGCGCCCACCGGGCCGCTGACGGGAGCGTCCGGCCTCGGCGGACACCTCGGCCCGGGGGAGTGCGCCGGACAAGGGGGCAATGTGAACTTCGGGGAGATCCCGCCTGGGACGCTGCCCGAGGGATACCAAATCCCGGCCACAGCACCGATGGAGGTGAAGACCGCGATCCGCTGGGCCCTCGGCCAGCTCGGGACGCCCTACCAGTGGGGCGGCAGCTGCACCAACCCCCACGGGCCCAACGCGTCCGAGCGATGCGACTGCTCATCGCTGACCCAACGTGCCTACGGTGTCGCCGGAAGGGAGATCACCCGGACCACCTACACACAGATTCACGACGGGCGAGGCATCCCCACCGGTCAGGCTCAGCCGGGAGACCTCCTGTTCTCCCGTGGCACTGCGGCCGCGCCCGAGCACGTGTCCATGGCGATCGGCTACGGCTATGTGGTCCACGCTCCGAAGCCAGGCCGGGTCGTCGAGGTGACCAAGCAGGCGAACATGGGCACGATCCTCGTGGTCCGGCGCATCGTCGGCTGACCGCCGTAGGGCCGCTTTAGATCTGTCGGATTCGCAGTGATCTGCCGTCAACTTGTCGTCTGCGGGCATATCACTGAGAACCGCTCAGTAGAGTGACTTCAGACCTCAGACTCCAGCGTCCGACACGTCCTGAGACTGCGGGCGAATGTCGCAGATCACGAGTGCGGCATCCGAGGCGAGCAGTGGCTATGTCGTCGAGAACCGAGAACGTTCGTAGGCCAATACCGAGAGCATCTTCATTCGGTGTAGATCCGTGTTGCCGAGTTCTGAGAACGGCCGGTTGCTTCCCTTCACAGTGTGCTTGCGCTATGCAACCGGCACGGTGAACCCAGCGGTCACGAGCAGTCGAACCAGCGTTCGATGGGGCGCTCAGGACACATACGGCACTCGAAGATGTAGACGCCTCCGGCGTCGCCAAGGCACAGTCCGGCGGGGTTGTGGGCATCGCCCTTCCAACGCAGGCCGCCCGAATCGTTCTCGTCGGCTCGGTCCTCTTCGGGAAGCCACGTGCGCCAGGACTCTCCGTCGAATTCCCAGCTGGCGACAGTCAGGAGATGCTCCATCCGACTGCCACACCCTTCGCAGTCGGGCCAGTACGGTTCCTGTGTCCAGCTCGGGTAGCCACCCAGCTTGATTCCTGGGGCCTCCGCGAGGTGGTACGAGTACCGCATGCCTGTTTCTGCCAGCAGTGTGTCGAAGCGGTCCCTCAGCGCGTCGTAGACGTCATCAGGAAGGTCCCAGCTCGGGTACTCGGTCACCTGCTCGGGGTGAACCACACAGGCAGCCGGGTACCAGTCCTCGGGAAGCCCGGCCGCCGGTTCCGGGGTTGGCAATACGTCGCCGATGGCGCCGGCGTCCCGCCAGTGGACCTGGGGCAAGGGGTTGCCGAAGTCGCCATGTGCGTAAGGGCACCACAAGACCTGGAGCAGGTCCGTCCCCTTGGGAAAGGGCACGCCGGGCGCGTCGACACGATGGACCTGCACGATGGGAACCAGGGGTACAGCGGGTTCCGGACCACTCCCGGAGCCCATGTCGTGGTGCTCCTCCCGGCACACCGGCCATGGCTCCCCGGCAGGCCAGAGCAAGGGACCTCCGACGGAACTGTCCTTGCAGGTCGGAGAACCGGGACGCGGGTGTAGCCGGACGGACTCGCGGCGGAAGGGGAGCAACTCAGGAAAGAGGCTCTCCACGTCCACCGGACGGCTAGGTGTGTGGCGGGACATATGACGGACTCTAGAACTCAGGTACGACAACCAGTCCGCCAGGTGTGTAACGGCCGGCATATGGTCGGCACCTGTCACCATCCCTGTGTCGCGCCGGTGCTCCCGAAACTCGACAACATCCCGCCGCTCTCGACCAAGCAACTGCTCTCCGTCCCCGACGACAAACGTTCTCCACTGTCACCTACGCAGCCACGAGCAGCTCGCCCCGATGGGGCCGTGCAGCCAAGAGCTAACGGGCCCATCATCCCCACATCGGTGCGACGACGTTCCCGTCAGCGGCGCTCTTCCGCGACCATCTCGCTGAGCACTCCGTGCAGGCCATCGATGGCCCGGAGAACCTGCCGCCGCTCTGCCACGGGCAACACCGGCTCCGACACGACGCCCGCCTGCCACATTCGGTGCAGCAACGGCACGCACGCCTCCTCTACGGCCAGCACGACCGCGTGACCGCTGAGGACGTCGTAATGCGGGCTGCGCCGCCACATCGACTCGCGCAGCTCTTCCAGCTTCGCCAGCAGCGCCGGCACCCCGCCCTGGTCGAACTGCGCCCGGACTTCCGAGGCCACTTCCTCGAGCGCCTCACAGCAGCCGTCCGGTTCGGGCTCGGGTTCGGGCTCCTCGTACTGCTCGACCAGGTCGAGGTAGCTAGGGTCATTTCGCAGGTGCTCAGGCACGTGGGAGCAGACGTCACAGCAGGTTTTCACCCACGGCATTACCCAGCCGTAGTAGCTATCCCAGTGCCACACCACGCGCTTCCGGCCGGACGAAGAGCAGGTCTGGCACGTGCCTGAGGCTTCCTCGATAGCCGCACTGATGACCCGCCACACGTCCGCAGGAGCACCGGCCGGAACGTACTTCCAGCAGAGGTCACCGTACTTCTCTTCCCAGTAGGGCACCGGGCAGTCGGGCCAGACCTCGATGAGCTTCCGCTCGGCTCGTTCGACGATGGGCGCCCATCCCGCACCCTTGGCGCTGAACGGCCGGTGCCGGACCGGTCCGGGTGCGTGGGCCCGCAGGGCGGCGGTGTACTTCTCGCCGGTGGCCGTCTGTCGCTGACGGGCCTTCTTCGCGGCGGTCGACTGCTTCTTCGGCATCGTGCACTTGTTCCTGGTGGTCTCCCACGCTCCCACCGGGCTGAGGCATACCGGAGGACGCGGGCCCCGAGGGACCTTGGCCGGTCGATCACCTGCGGCGTGGGCGCCAGTGAACGGCGGGAGGCGGAATCCTGTTCGCCGCGTCCACCATAAGCTTGTTGCAGGCCTCGATCGTCTCGGGCCGGAAGCCCTGGCTGACGCGGACCAGCCGGTCGTTCGTCAAGCCCTCCCTGCCCTGGTCGCTGGCGACGGCGGCGAGACCGATGTTGCATCCGTGTCCAACCATCACGGCGGCAACGGAGGAGACGAGGTCTGTGTATGCGAACGGCTCACCGGTTGCCGTGGTGAACACGCTGGTTCCGCCGATGTGATTCAGGATGTACAAGACGACTTCGGGCAGTTCTACCGCGGGAAGCATCTCTGCCACCTTGCGGCTCAGCTCTGACGTGCGGGGCGCGGCCGCCTTGGTCAGCACCAGCCGTCCGTCGGGCGAGACGACTTCGGAGCCGTCGGCGACAAGTGAATCGACCCTGCCGAAGAGGGCGTGCAGTTCCTCGCGCGCCCTCGCGAGGTACGTGTCGGCGTCTTCGGGCAGGCCGAGGCCGGCGAGCAGCGAGAGGCGTTCGCGGGCCCAGGTCTCACGGGGCAGCAAAGCGGCCTGCGGGTTCGCCCAGCGTGAGCTGCCCTCGACGTAGATGTCCCGCGCGCAGAGGCGCTGGTGGAAGGTCTCCACCACGCACATCGCGTACGCCGACAGATTGACGCCGGCAGGCTCTGGTCCTGGTGTGCCCAGCACCAGGCGTCGCCAGGAGCCTTTCAGGAGTTCGGTGTCGATGTCGCCGTCCCTCGCGTGGTCGGCTTCCATGAGGCGGGGCAGGTTGTGGAGCGCGGTGAGCGCTCGCAGGCCTGGCTTGTTGGCTTTGAAGAGCCTGCTGCTGACGAGGAGGGGCACGAGTTTGCGTAGCACCGGGTACTTCTCCAGTGCCTTGGTGCGGCGGGCTTCGTCGACGTCGGAGTCGCGCGCCGGCAGGTACGTGAGGAGGAGCGTGGCCGCCTCGGCGAGGACGCGACGGTCGGCGTATGTCTCCAGCAGAGCTCGGGTGGATGCGGTGTCGGTGTGGCGGTCGCTGATCTCCCCGGTTCCGGTGTCGACTCGCTCGGCTACCGACTCCAGCACAGCGAGAAATGCCTCGGCGACCAGGGCGCCGCGGGCCGCGAACTCCGGGAAGGCCCGCAGGAGCTCCTTCTCCGCCCATCTCTTGGGCTTGTTGATGAACGTGCCGGTGATCAGCCGGTCCAGGATATCGATCGCATCGTTCAGGGCACTCTTCTCCAGGCGCTTGATCGCCGCCAGGGCCGCTGCATGCTTGGTGGAATGCTCCCTGACGCGGTGCACTCGCGTGGTCATCGCGCGGTCGGCTAGGGCCGTGAGCCAGCGCTCGGGGATGTCGGAGACATCGACGTCGGCGAACCCCAGACCGGCGATGTCATCGGCTCGTTTCAGTGCCCGTTCCAGCCTCGACAGGTTGTCGCCGTCGATACGGACGCGTAAGGCGCTCAGTTGGCTGGGCCTGCCTTCGGACGCTTCCATCAGCTGGTCAAGGATGCGGATCTGTGCGGGTGTGACCTTGCGGTAGAGCTTGGCGATGACATGCTCTGCGGCCGAGTTGCGGTGCTGGCTGACGAGAACATCCAAGGTGGACAACGCGGGGAGCATGATGCGTTTCTCAATGAGCCAACCCATCATCTTGGCTCTCAGCGCCTTAGGGCCGACCGGTGCGTTTTCCAGCCAGTGCTCCATCTGCTCCTCGAGCTGGCTCCTGCCATCGGCGAACGAGGTCCAGCCGTCTTCGCGCTCGATCTCCCGGGCGTGCACTCGAACCGTGTCACCGTGTTCCCCATAGCGCTGGATTGCCGCTAGCGGCTCTGCCATGCCGAGTTGTCCGCCGACGTGCTCTACGAGGTCCTTCGGAATCCGGCTCATGTCGGTTTGGTGCCGGCCCAGCAAGCGGGGAACGATGATCTGCACGGCGTAGCCGAGTTGCGTGTGCGGCTCCCGCTTCTTCCAAACCCTTTGGAGATCACCCTCGCTGAGGTGTAGGCGGGGCCAGTCGGACTCCGGGATCCCGTCGACGAACGACGGGTAGCCAGCGAGCCGTTCGTGCTTTTCGTCGGTCGATTCCACTGCCTCTCCTGTGACGATCGGATGACCTGTGAAGGCAGATTCGGGGCGCCGATCACTCGGGGTCAAACCGCCTTCAGCGCAGTAGCGGCCCTGACCCACATCTTTGCGATCTTGGTCCCCAGGCAGCCCGGCGGCCGTCTGTTTGAGTGGTTCGCGCATCGTTCAGACGGCTTGAGCCCTTAGCGTCCCCGGCCATGGGAAATGTGTGGATTCAGCCGGACGGAAACCCCGATCCCGGCTACACCCGTGAGCAGCTCAGACGTGCAAGGACGTACGCGGAACAAGACCTCCAGGCGATCCGGGCGCAGCTTTCGGCCCGTTTCGGCCTCGGCGACGTCTGCGCAGAGATCGTCGACCAATCCGGCATGGGAACCAGCAGCGCCCTGGATCCGCTGGCGCGTCAACTGGGCTACGCAACCCCCACCCTTGAGCGGTACATGCGCATCACGCGTCTGGCCAGCACGGAGCTTCGGGATCGCCTGGTCACAACGTCCGTGCAGGTGCCGTGGAAGTGCGTGACCACGGCCTGCGTATCCGACTTGGAGGAGCAGGCACGCCGTATCGGCCTGCTGCTCGGCCGGCTGGCCAGTGCGGAGCGGGCGGGCTGGCCGGCCGTGCTGGACGCCTCGGAGTACCGCAGGGCCCTGGGGCTGACAGGCGGAACCACATGCACCTCGGATTCGCCGCGAGAGATCGTCGCACAGCTCGACCGCAAGGAGGTCCGCCAGGCCGTCCTCGCGGAACTGACCAAGAGCCCCGCCGCCGTTCTGGGCGTCCTGCGCGAACCCGCCGTGCGCGAGGTGCTGCGGGACCAGGGGGTCGCCCGATACCTGCGCGAGCAGATGCGCCCCGCACCCGATCCAGCCGAAGAGATGCTTCAGGAGCTCCTCGGCGGCGAGGAGTGCGACCCGCGGGCCGACTGGACCATCCGCTACTTCGACCTGGCCCACAAGTGCCGGGAAATCCTCCTGCTGCGTCCCGACGACTTTCTGGACGCCGACGACCCCGACGTGTGGCAGTCCGTCGAGTCCATCCGCGACTCCGTCCTCTCCTGGGCCGATCGCGTCCTGCAGAAGCGCCCTCGCACCATCCGACTCCTCACCGGAAAGTAGGCAACTGTGCCCAGCCCCAGCGCCGCCGGCCGCTACTCCAACTCCGTTCGCGACGTACTGGACCAGGAAGCCATGCGCTGCATCCGCAAGCGCACCAGCGAACCCGAGCAACTCGCCATGATGTGTGGCGTCGTCTCGTCGAAGTTCGAGGTACACGACCGCACGTACGTCCCCGTGGTCAATCGCATGGTCAGGAACATGTGCGCCACGTCCCTCAAGAAGGTCCGCAGGGAACTCGCGATCGCTTCCTTGACTGGCCCGCCCAGGCCAGCCGAGCCCGGATACACCGACACGGGCTCCGGCTGCGGCACCGTCGGCTCCGGGCCCGACGTCGTGCTGGTCCCCGGCATGCGCAGCGGAGGAACCGACCACGAGAAGGTCGTGGCCAAGGTGCTCATCGACGAGAACGGAGAGCTAACGGAGAAGACGGCCCGGCAACTGGTGATCGAAGACGTCGACCGCATCATGGAAGTCATCCCTCCCCTCGCCGACCGCCACTTCATGGAGGCTGACCAGGCCGAGCTTGCCGCGAAGCGCAGTGCCCAGGAAGCCAAGCACCATCGCGCCACCGGCAAACGCTGCCTCACGCTGGTCAAGCGGTACGAGCGGCTCGTGGACGGCATCGGCAACCTCCCCGGCGTCTTCACGCTCACCGACTACCTCAGAGAGGTCGCCCCCGAATCCCTGGGACTGGACGAAGAGGACGCCGAGCTCCTGCGCTACGCCGGTGAGCTGTGACTGAGTCCGCCTGGCACAAAGAGATCAAGAGCTGGGGCGTTGCCACCGAGATTCCCATTCAGGACCGACGAGCGGACTGCGTGCTGTGCTGCGGCAAGCGGGCCGAAGTCCAGCGTCGGCCGCTGGCCCCGCAGGAAGTCACCGGCCGGGAAGCACACGCCGACCTCTGGATCCTGGACTGCACGGCAGCGCACCGCGGCGGCCGAGTGCTGATGTGGGAGGACCCTCGCTTCGGCCGGCTCTTCCGCTGGAACCATGCCTGGAAAGGCTTTGCCGCGGCCAAGCGCCCCGTCTTCCTCAACCTGTCCCTGAACCTCGCCACCGGCGAGGGCAGCTTCCTGGAAGTCACCAACTGGAACTTTGAGGGCCACCGGGCCCATGGAACTGGCCGGACGCACACCGCGGTCGCCATGCGTTGCTGGATGCGCTACGGCACTCCTCTCACACAGGATGAGGCGGCCGCCAGATGATCGGAGAGCCGAGCCGCCAGTGTCGGGCGCCGCAGCACCGCACTGTGATCATCGAGCTAGACGGTCTCCTCCGGCTGGTGCCCGCCGAGTACCACTCAAGCGGCACCCTGGCGGGACGGATGGTGACAGACCACGCCTTCTATGCCGAATCCCGCGTTGCTGGCGAATGCCCCTTCCCGGTACCCATGGCATTGCACCGACCCACTACATGCACTGACCCCAGACTCATCGTCATCGACAACCTTGGCGAGCGATGGGTGATGGGGTTCACGATCCGCTACCAGCAGCTCATCTATCGAATCACCAGCTTCCACTCCACCGCCGGTAGTACCGCGCTCCGGTTGGGGTGAGCCAATCCGCTGCGCGGCACCCGCCCGCAATGTGGCTGCCCCAGGGCCCTGAAGGGCCTTGGCTTCACAACGGTGCGTGATCCGCTCTGGGGTGTAGAACCGGCGCAAACCAGATGGACATCTGCCGGACAGCCTTGCCTGGTCGAGGCTGGGGCGTTCACCTCAACCTCGACGAGAGCCAAACCAAACGCTCCCCGTCCAAGTCCAGGTGTTGCGGACGGCCGTCACTCCTGAAGCGGGTGACGGCCGTCCGTCGCATGGGTCGGAGGAGTGTTAGCTGTTCCGTCCGTGTCGCCAGAGCACATGAACAACACGGATCACCGCAAGAACTCCAGCGACCCAAGCCCCACCGACCAGTAGGAACTTCTCGACCGAAGGAGGAAGGTGCCACACAGCGGCCGGCCCGGCGATCGTCGCGAACACGACGGCGCCGAGGAAGCACGCGCTCAGCAGCGCATAACCGATCTCAACAGGGATCTCGTCTCGTTCGGCCTGGCTCCGTCGTCTCGTCGTCATAGCTGAAGACTTGCACCGGGGCCGGCTGGTGGTCCATGAGGTCAGCCAGCCTCAGCCCATTCCTCGGCTCCGGCTCATGTGCTGGCGAGACAGTAGGACTCGGTGCCGGTCTGGATGATGGTGCCGTTGAAGGTCAGGCGGTCGACGATGGCCGCGCAGGCGGGGGGTGAACGGTCAGGACCTACCGCTGGGGTTCTGGGCGCAGACACCGCACTGCTCGGAACCACCTCCATCGCAAAGGGACGGTAAAGCATTCGGGTGCGGTGTCTGAACTGGCCGCCGATTCCTACTTGGTCCAGGTGAAGGCTTCTTCCCACCCCCTGGAGGAACCGTGCACCACACCGCCCCGTACCGGCCGACCTCGGTCCGGTCCACATGAGCTTGCCGGACCTGCCGGTCGACGAGCTCCTCGCACAGCTCCAGGCCATTCTGAGCGCGGCCGCCCCGTACCTCGTCGCCCTCTGCATGCTCGGGGCGGCGGTCTGGGTGTGGTGGACGATCCGGCGCGCGGTGCGCGTCCGGGAAGCGCTCGCCGACCGGGTCCAGGTCGAGGTGATCCCGACCGCCACCTTCGACCCCGGTGAAGGTGAAGTCGGGCGCTGGGCCCGCCAGCTGGGGCGCGTGCATTACGCCGCCGACGGTGTCCCGGCCCGCGGATCCGCAGTGCGCCTGCGGTACACCGCCGTGGAGGGAAAGATGCGCTGCTACATCGAAGGTCCGGCCGCCGCGGCCGCGATCCTGAACATGCCCGGCTTCGCCGAGGTCGAAGTCCGCACCCAGCACGGCCAGGCCGACATCCGCCCCGTCCGCTTCAACGGCCCGGGAGGAACGCCGTGACCGCCGTCATCTCCCTCGCCAAGCCGGCGCCCGCGACCACCGCCCAGGCGAGCGCGCGCCGGTACGTCCAGCGCGCCGAGCTCGCCCTGGGCCTTCCCGACTACAAGGCCCTCGCCTCCCTCGGCCTGAGCCCCGACCCGCTTCAGCAACTGGCCGCGGCCATGGCCTCCGTGCGCACCGAGGACGGGGAGAAGGCGGAGGCGGTCTTCGATCTGGTCCCCGTCTCCGAGCGGCGCCTGGCCCGCCGCCGGCGCCGGCTGATGGCCCGGGCTGCCCGCCGGGGCCCGTCCGCGTACGGAGAGCGCCTCACCGGCGGCCTCGGCGGAGGTGGCTTCTGGGGATCGGCCACGGCCGCCTGGTCCGGCGGCGCCGGTGCCTACAACCGCTCCGATCGGATCCCGCGACAGGCCGACCTGCGCGACGGGGTCGGCAAGCTCGAACCCGCCGCCGGGGCGGTGTTCGCCGTGCAGATTCTTTTGCGCACCGAGGCCGCTCACCCGCAGCTGGCCCTGGCCCGGATGCACCAGCTGATCGCCGCGCTGTCGATGACCTCGGGGGAGAACTACCTCAAGGTCCACCGGCCCCGCAGCTGGTCGATCGGCCGGTTCGAGCACCGGTTCGCGAGCGGGGAGTTCGCCCCGTATCGCCGGCAGTGGCTGACGGTGCCCGAGTTGGCTGGCTGGCTCAAGCCGCCGACGGTGAAGTGCACCGCCTCTAGCGTGGTCCGCACCGGCGGCCTGGTCCCGCCGGCCCCGGCCGACCTCCCCGTCTACACCGGGCAGCGCGACCTGATCCCGCTCGGCGCCGTCGTCTACCCCGACGGCCGCGAACGGATTGCCGCCGCCAGTGTGCAGGACCTCCTCTTCGGCCTTCAGCTCGGCAAGGCGGGCCACGGCAAAACCGAAGAGGCACTGGTTCAGTGCATCGCGATGGCCCACTCCGGCTACGGCTGCTGGTTCCTCGACCCGCACGGTGAAGGCTGGGCCCGCGCCAAGCCCTACCTCGCCCACCCGGAAATCCTGAACAGACTCTGGGAGATCAACCTCGGCAAGGCCCACCCGGACCAGCCCGTAGTCTCCTGGAACCCCCTGTCGATGGAGGGCCGCACCCTCTCCGACGTCCAGGACATCATCCGCTCTGTCACCGAGGGCATCGCCGCCGCACAGGACTGGGGCGACAACGCACCCCGCGCCCGGACCATCCTGGCGCGCGCCTCCCAAGCCCTGGCCCTGCTCAACCTCCAGGCCGTCCAGGCCGGCCACCCCGAGGCGCAGTGCACGCTCTTCCAACTGCGCACCTGGCTCACCGATGAGAACTGGCGCGAGGGACTCCTGCCCAAGCTCCCAGACCGCGTCCGCGCGTACTGGGAGACCACGTTCCCCAAGCTCGGCCCGGACGCGGTTCCGACCGTCACCTACGCCATCGACCGCCTCGACACCTCCCAGTCCCTCCAGGGGTTCTTCGGCAGCCCACGCTCCGCGTACGACGTCCGGCACGCCATGGACACCGGCAAGGTCGTCTTCGTCTGCCCGTCCGGCAGCGAGAGCGACGCCCTGGTCAGCTGCCTCCTCATCCACGACCTGCACCGCGCCGGCCTCTCCCGCCAGGACACCCCGCGCGAGCGGCGGAAGACCTTCTGGGCCTGGGGCGACGAGCTCACCGCGCTCGACAGCAGCAGCAAGGGGTTCCTCGCCGCCATCGCCGAGCAGCTGCGCAAGTACGAGGTCAGGTTCATCGGCATGACCCAGATGGTTCTCCGTCTCTCTGCCATCACCCGCCAGGCCCTACTGCAAAACCAGTCCTGGTTGAGCACCTGCGCCGCGGACTACGACGAGGCCGCTTTCGTCGCCAAGAGGTGGAACGGGCACGTCAGTCCGGAGACGATCACCGAGCTCCCGAGGTATCACTACGTGATGTCCGTGAACCTCAACGGCGCCCGGACCACGCCCTTCCGGGTCCGTGGCCTGCCCGTGGACGAGGTTTTCACGCACTACGACAACCCGGCCGGCGTCCCCGGGCTCGACTTGGCGATCGACAGCAACCTCAACCGCCGCCCACTCGGCGACATCCTGGCCGACCTGGAAGAGCTCGACGCCGTCGTCCTCGCCCACCACACGGGCTGGCGCCCGGGCGGCCCGAGCGCGGGTGACCCCACCAGCGTCATCAACTAGAAGGGAATCACCCATGCCCTACCCGCAGTCCACCCCCACCGGGCTGGGCCAGGTCGCCCAGCAGGCCGCCCAGGTCCTCTACCAGCACCGCCTGGTCTCCACCCGCCAGCTCCACCGGCTCGTCACCCCGCACCACACCCGCACCGAGTACCTGCGCCGCCAGCTCCACACCCTCCGCCAGGCCGGCTTCGCCGAGGCCGTAGGCCGGCGCAGCACCGGACAGACCGAACTGCTGTGGTGGCTGACCGAGAAGGGAGCCCAGGCCGTCGAAGCCGTCGGCCTGCTCCAGTCCCGCGCGTACCGGATGAGCCCGGAGGCCGCACTCGGCCCGCTGCAGGAGCACACCCTCGCGGTCGTCGAAGCCGGAGCAGCGTTCGTCGAGCACGCGCGCCGCCTCGGCCACGAATGCGGCCCCCTGGACTGGTCGCCAGAGATCGCCCACTACTACCGCGACGAATCCCGGCCGGGGGAGGAGCTGTGCCTCGTACCCGACGCTGTCCTCAGCTACGTCCACACCGCGGCCAAGCAGCGCACCCTGCTCACGTTTTTCGTGGAGGTCGACCGGACCCAGATGACGATCGCCCGCCTCGCCCAGAAGCTGCACGCGTACGCCGCCTACCACGAGTACGCGCCCCAGCCCCAGACCGCCAAAGGCAACCGCGGCCCCCGACGCCCGGCCACGATGCCGGCCTGGCGCTACCGCTACCCGGCGTTCCCCCGGCTCCTACTCGTACTGACCGGAGCCTCAGAGGACCGCCTCGCCCGCCGGATCGCCGACCTGCGCAGTCTCGCTGCCAGCGACCCCGCACTCGACTCCACCCCGCTGCGGGCCGGCGTCACCACCCTCGGCCAGCTTCGCACCAGCGGCCCCTTCGAAGCGATCTTCACCCCGATCCTCGGCCCCGCCGAAAACGCCGACGCCTGGCTCCGCCCCGTCAGCCTCGCCGCCTGAACGCCCCTGGAAGGACTGCCGTGCGCCTCACCAAGATCCGCCGCAGGAAGACCGAAGCCGCCTCGACCGGGCCCCTGGCACCCCCCGAGTACCGGCCCTGTGACGAAGCCCAGGCCATTACCCGGCCGTTCTCACCGCTCATCGGCGAAATGCTCGCCCTGTACTGCCACACCCGCCCCATCGGAGCCCTCTCCCAGAGCGAGGCCTGCCCGGAGGAATACCGCGTGACTGCCAGGCAGATCATCCAGCACATACTCGAAGGCTGGACCAACCAGACCGGCGGCCAGGGAACGATCGACGACCTGCTGCTCGAACCTCGCCACCGCAGCTGAGTGGTGTGCGTTTGTCGACCGATGTCCGTGACTCAGTCGCTTCGGTCGCTGAGGAGAGCCAGCTGCCTCTCGGTGAGGCAGCGACTGAACCTCAGCGACCGAGCAACACTTCAGGCGCTGCAGAAAATCCCAGGTCAGGGGGCTGTCGTGTGCGAGGCAGCAACTACGGTCGCGCGTATCAGCTCCTCCTGTGTGCGCGTGTGCTTGCTGGATAGGGAAGTTCAGTCGCTTCAGTCGCTGTTACTCGCTGCGAAGTGCCTCTGACCTACATTTTCCTCCAGCGACTGAACCCCAGCGACCGCCAGAAGCTTCGGTCGCTGGACGAAAACCTCAGGTCAGAGCCCTTGCACTTACGAGTGCAGTGACTGAAGTGACTCAAGCTCGGGTACACCGCAGCGACGTACACAAGCTGCTTGCGTAAGTGGGTCGCTGGTGCAGCAGGGTTTGACCTCCGTGTCCACTCGAGGCGAGAACGGAAGCGGCTCAGTGGCAGGAACGACATCGGTTGCTTGAGGGCCTTGAGCGTAGGCAGGGACTCAACCTCAGGGACGGATGGCCCCAAGTCGACGAGCAGGAGCCGGGGGAACGCCGGGTACCGGTAGCGCCAGGCCGGCATCGCGGCCTGGCGCCGGGGGCGCTGGCAGGGGCCAGATCCTGAGCTGAGGGTTTCGACATACCTGCACCTCGGCTTACTTGAACAGAGGACCGGGGCTAGCAGCTTGTTCAGTCCCTGATGGTTGAGTCCCTGGGTAAAGCCGCAGGTCAGAGGGCTTCTGTAGTCAAGAAAGGGACTGAAGGGACTCATTCTTGCTACTTCCACTCTTCGTGTGCGTGCATGTATGCGCGGGTGTGAAGTACACCTACAGCGATATCTAGCTCATAACTGCAGATCTGAGTCCCTTCAGTCCCTCAGACCGACTGCCCGAGCCCCCGACCAGCGGGTTTGTGTAGTGACCGAAGCCAGAGGGACCGAAAGTCTGTAGGTGTGCCTCAGCCCCTGAGTTCAGCGGGGGAGGGGTCCGGGGGAGGGGGCTCAGTTCGCCAGGGACTGAGCCCCCTGGGATGTGATGGGTCGGCGTGACACGCCCATCCCTCCAGGGCTCGTCGTTCGCGGGATCCTGGGCAATCCGGCACAAAATGATTCGATGGAGGGACCGAAGGGACTCAACTCTGAAAGAACGGCGATGTCGTGGGTGAGTCGCGCACATCTCTGCGCTAACCTCCGGCATAGTGAATCTTCAGTCCCTTCAGTCCCTTCATGGCTAGGCGGCCATCGCACTGAAGGCCAGAAGGCCTCACGAACAACCCGACAACACCGTCAAGGAAGAACCAGTGCCCGTCCATCCCGAGGACCAGCCGTCACAGGCGTCGACCGGACGGACGCAACTGGACATCGCCTCGTGGCTGGCGAAGCACGGCTATCCGGTGCATCCTCTGGCACCCGGGGCCAAGTCTCCGGCGGCCAACTGCCCTGCCTGTACCCGGGTTGAGCACCCGCCACAAGACTGCCCCTGCCACGCGCAGCGTGGCTGGTGCCACGGCTTCCACGCCGCGACGACAGAACCGGACACCATCAGGCACTGGTGGCAATCCCAGCCCGGCTTCGGTGTAGGTGTCTCCTGTGGCCCTGCAAGGCTGGTCGTCATAGATGTGGACGCCCACACCACAACCCGCCCCAGCCGTGAGCGTCTTCTGCCTGGCATCCTCATCCACCCCGCGGTCGACCTGACCGGACTGCGTAGCGGATTCGACACCCTTGCCCTTCTGGCGGCACACCGCAGCCGGCCCAACCCCTGCGAGGACACCACAACCCTCCGAGTGCGTACCCCCTCAGGAGGCCTGCACATCTGGTACCGCGCCCCCCGAAACGGACCACACTTCAGGTCCTCCAGCGGATCCAGCAACAAGACAGCCCTCGCCTGGCAGGTCGACGTCCGAGCTACCAACGGCTACATCGTCGCCCCCGGCACGCGAACGACAGCCGGCACCTATACGGCCCTCCCCGGAGCCCGCCAGCCCGCACCGCTTCCTCTCTGGCTCATCGCCGAGCTGACGCGCACTGGCCACAGCCTTGACACCGCATTGCCCCCAGCCCCCGCGGTGCCTTCTCCCCGGCCGAGGCCCTCCCACCCCGCAGGAGACGGCCAACGCGTCCTCGCCTCGCTCCTGGAGGAAGTCCGCGCTTGCGAAGCGAGCCCCTCGGGCATGGCCTTCACCGAGAAACTCAACCGCGCAGCCTTCACCGCCGGGGGACTCTCGCAGGCCGGCCACCTCGCCGAGGCCGAATGCCGCAACCTCCTCCTCCAGGCCGCCACCCATGCAAGGCCGCATCAAGCCCGCAGAAACGCCCTCATCGTCGAGGCTGGCATGCGTGCTGGCAGCGCCCGACCCATTCACCCCAAGGAACGCACATGAGCAGCGCCGGAAGCACCGGGTTCAACGCCCAGGCGGCGGCCGAACAGCTCGCCGCGTTCGCAACCGAACCCCCCGAGACCGCACGGCGCCTTCCGGCGCAGCAGAACTCGGGCCCCGCCATCGCAGACCCCGCGGACTTCGTGCAGTCAGGACTCCTCAACAGCCTCAGCGACCGAGGAAACGCAAAGCTGTTCGCCCACCTTCACCATGACAGGTTCCGCCATGTCGAAGGACTTGGCTGGTACGTCTGGGATGAATATCGATGGAAGCGCACAGGTGGCGAGAAGGCCGCGATCTGGGCCGCGGGCGACATGGCTGAAGAACTCCCCACACACGACCCCCGCGGTGTCTTCAACGACAGGGAGCTCGCCCAGCACCGCAAGCGCGCCATGTCTACCTCCGGCGTGAAGGCGATGCTCACCCAAGCGAAGGCCTCACCCGAACTCGCCCTCGACCCCGACACTCTCGACGGCGACAAGTACGCCCTGTGCACCCCTGCCGGTGTTGTGGACCTGCGTACCGGTGAGCTTCGTAAGCCCGACCCCACCCGGGACCTTCACTCGCGTGCCACGTACCTCGCACCCGAGGCGATGCCCACACCGCGCTTCCAGGGCTTCCTCATCCAGACCTTCGGCGAGGACGACAAAGGCAAGGAGATGATCAACTTTCTGCATCTCCTCCTCGGCTACTCGATCACAGGAGACGTCGGCGGCCAAGTCCTCCCCTTCCTCTACGGCGTCGGCGCCAACGGAAAGTCCGCCCTTCTCGACGTCGTGATCAAGATCCTCGGTGACTACGCCGACGTCGCACCGCCCGGCTTCCTCATGGAACGCGGAAAGTTCAACGAACACTCCACAGAACTGACAGAACTCCACGGACGCCGACTCTTCGTCTGCAGCGAACTCAAGCCCCACGACAAGTTCGACGAAGCCCGCGTCAAGCTCCTCACCGGCGGTGACCGCCTCAAAGCCCGGCGCATGCGCCAAGACTTTTTCAGCTTCGAACCCACCCACAAACTCTGGCTCCTCGGAAACCACCGGCCCGAGGTCGGAACCGGCGGCCACGCCTTCTGGCGCCGCATCCGCCTCATCCCCTTCGAGAGAGTCGTACCGGACCACCGGAAGATCGACAACCTCGCAGAGATCCTCGTCCACGACGAAGGCCCCGGCATCCTCCACTGGATGATCCAAGGAGCCAGGGCCTACCTCGCTGCCAAGCCGCCACTCACCGGCCCCAGCGTGGTCCGAACGGCCACCCAGGCCTATGCCACCACCGAGGACCACATCGGACGCTTCCTCGCCGAGTGCTGCATCACCAACAGCAATCTCGACGAACCACGCGACCTCAAAGTTGAGCAAGGCGCCCTCTACCGCGCCTACAGCGCTTGGTGCCAGGACGGCGAGGGCCTCCGCCCTGCTACCACCCGCGCCTTCGCCACCCGCATCAGAGCCGAGGCCGGCGTTGCTTCACCCAGCGACATGCTGCGCTCGAACGGGCAGAAGTTCTATCCCGGCCTCGCCCTCGCGGCCGACGAGGAGCCGACCCGACGCGAAGCAGACGGGTAGGCCTCGAGATGACGCCAGGACGCGTGCTCCCACACGGCGACCGACACACATACGATGGACAAGGAAGATGAGCCGAGCCAGCAAAGCGCCGAACCCCTCAGGGGCCGGCCGCATACCACCATCGGCGCCGGATACGGCGTGGAGGAACCCGGGCCCGCTGATGGCCGACGTGACCGAGAAGGGAACCCAGCCATGAGTTCGCTACTGACGGCATGCGATCTCACCCACGAGGACAACGTGGTGTGGCTGGAAGACCCCGAAGGGCTCGACTACGTACGCCAGGCCCTGGACAAGACCCCCCGTCGCCGCGGAAAGCCCCGCTACCACCGCGACGGACGCATGATCGGCTTCGCTGAGCTCAGCGACACAGCCGAAGCCGACCCCGACAGCGGACTTCAGAAGCGCCGCGTCTTCTACCTTCTGCCGCACGACCGTGACGCCGAGCCCGATGGCTTGTACCGGGCAGGTGCGCCCGGAGAGGCAGTCGACCCTCGCACAATTCAGCCAGGTCACGTCGGCAGCAAGACTGCGCGATCACAGCGTGGATCAGCGACGCCGGTTGCGTGAGGCAGTCCCTTTAGTCCCTATTGGGCAGTGCATAGTGGTCTTGATCAGCAACGTCCGGGCGGGGGCTAGCAAACCAGGGGGACCCACACCCGCTGGTCGGCAATGCAACGGCTCAGCGACGACATCCGAATCCTCGGCAAAACGCCCGCAAACTAAGAACCGCGCTGTGCGAGACAGGGGTTCATCACCCACTGAAAACTGTGCCTACTTCGTCTGATTACTTACGCCTGCCACTCAAGCCAGCTTCCTCACTTCTGTGACTTGCGCCGACGCCGGCCGTCTTGGGGCCACCCGCTCCGCTGTCGGCGGTGGCCGAAGGGGAGACGGCGCCTGGGTCCAAGGCGTCGCGGACTGCGGTCAGAATGTCCTCCTTGCCGGCGCCGAGCGCTCGGGCAGCGGAGGTGAAATCCCGGGCCAGAGTAATGAGTTGGCCGACATCGTGCGTGTGCGGCTCGGACGGGAGCGCCGCAACCCGGGTGCCCGCGCCACGGCGGGTGCGGATCAGCTCGGCCGCCTCCAGTTCGCGGTAGGCGCGGGCCACGGTGCCCGGCGCCAGGCCGAGGTCGGCTGCGAGCTGGCGCACGGTCGGCAGGCGCTCGCCCTCGGCCAGTCGGCTGGTGCGGATCAGTGCGGCCAGCTGGGCGCGGATCTGCTCATACGGCGGTACCTGGCTGGTGATGTCGACGCGGACAGCGGGGTCATTCATCGTCGAAAGTCCCATCGTCGGCTACCTCTTCGTCAACCGCCCGGGGTGCCACCACGGTGACCAGAGACCATCCGAAGGTGAACAGGCTCAGCAGGCCCAGCGGGCATGTCACCACGATGGTGGCGGCGCCCAACGGGCCGGCGCAGGCCGTCTCCGTGAGCGCGACGAAAATCATCACCACGACGAGCAGCACCTGGCTCGACACCAGCAGCCCCCAGGCTCCGGTGATCGCCCACGCACGGTCGCGGCGCTGCTGGTCGTCACCCGGGCCGTGGGAGATACGGCGCAAGGCCCAGATACAGACGGGGGTTCCGACCGCGAGGGCAGCGAACATCGGGCCGCTGTAGTACAGGCCGGGCCAGGGACCTAGGGATGCGCGCATCCCTTCGCAGGTGACGGTGATCGCACGCCCCGCCCAGTCGGGGTTAGAGGAGGCTGTGACCGCACCGATCGCCAGCAGAGCGACGAGAGACGCCGCCTGCAGAAGAAGCAGGGGTGCCATGCGGGGCGGCACTTGGTCTCGGATCAGGCGTGGGGCGAGACTCGCGGTGCGTACCGCCTCCTGGGGACGCAGGGTCAGGGCGTCGCCGAGCAGGACACCGCCCACCGCACACAGGCCGAAAGCGGTGATGGCGAACACGAGGGGCATCGTGATGTCGCCGCTCTCCATCCCGACCAACTGCTGTGCGGCCACGAGACCGATGGCCAGGCCGGACCAGCGGGCGTACTGGTCGGAGTGGTTGAGAAACCGGTACCGGAGCGGGGCGGTGTCGAGCATATAGAGATCCCCCCAGATCATCTTGTATCAAGTAGTGAGTACAAGATGCCCCTGGCCGGGATCTTGTGTCAAACACTCAACACAAGGCGATCCATGGGGGACGGACGACAAGCCGGCGAACGCCAGAGGGAAGCCCTCGCCGCAGCGCAGCCTGGCGGCCATGTCCAGTACCTCGCGGAGGAACTGCGGGACACACAAGCCATGTTGTCGTTGCAGATCAGCCGCTCCCCAGCAGCCCGCAGGTCCACTCGACACTGCCCGCAGTCCCACTCGCCGACCTCGACGGCGAACTGTGCTTGTCTCCCAGAACCACAGTCACGCCACGACCATCGCAGGTTCAGCGATTCATACGCGAACGAGTACCCGCTCGCGCAGCATCCACCCTGCTGGTCACCCTCGCCACCGGCCCTGACATCTGATCTCGCGCTTAGATCGATGGACGTGCTGCCCAATCTCGTGCCACCGACCGCAGCGCCTCTCGAAGCAGTGACCACCTCCGTTCCCTTCTCGGGTTCTGGCGCAACTTCCGTGGTCCGTGGTTGTGGGTGACCCGGTTAGATCTCGAAGAGGGCCTCCTCTTGCAGTGGGATCGGGGGATCGAGGACGTTGCGCAGGCGGGTGATGTCCTGACGCCACTTTGAGCCGTTCGCGGCGTCGGTCCACAGCTCGGCGAGTTCAGACAGTTCAGAAACACCCTGGTCCAGAGCGTCGACGGCGAGCATTCGAAGATCTGTAGGCAACGTTGGTAGCGGCTCTGATGGGCCGTAGTTCGAACACGCAGGCTCGTCATCAGGGTGCTGTCCGACAACCAGGGCCACTGCGGCCATTTCCCGCTCACCGTCGGTGGCATCCAGGCAGTCCGCAGGTTCGGCGGCACGTTTGAGCACGCCTCGAATCATGGATTCGCGTTCTTCCAATGCTGTCTCGTCCAGGTCGCCAGCGAGGTCGGCGGCGATGTCGTTGTCGAAGGGGCCGATGTCCCAGGTGCCCGTCTCTCTCCTCGCGTGGCCGTCTGGGGATCGTCGCACTAGCCACCGACCTTGAGGTCAGGTCACCACGGAGGTGTGCCAGAGCCCCTTCTCGTGAACAAGGTCAGGCAATGGCTGGATATCGGCGGTACGCCTGAGTTCGGTCTCCGTTGGACACCGCGTGACTGAGAACGACACTCATCCGCGCGGCCTGGTCAAGATCGAGATCACTGCCGACGACCGGGAAGCAGCGAAGACGGCGGCGGAGCGGATCGTGGGACTGTGGCTTGCGAGCTCCATCTCAACAAGGCCCATTCCCGGTCAGGGGTTCCGGGCGGTCATCCATGCCGACATCGACCGCACCCCTGCCGAAGGCGGCCTCCCTGACGATTACCCGCTTCGCGGGAAGGAATGACAGCCCGCGAGGCAAGGGATTGCTGCCCTCCCGGCTGATTGACCGGCCCTGCCGGGACGGATGACCCGCTCGGGGACCATCTTGTGCATGATCAGGTTGTCCGAACGGTCCGCGGCGTTCGGCGACAGCCCCAGGTCGTCGCCCGCGAAAATGAGGACGCAGCCCAGCTTCTGGGCCGCCCGGCGCCATCCGGGCGGCAGCGTCAGAACATGTGGGTGCAGGAACGGCGCGCTCAGACAGGGTGAGTGCAGGCTCAGCAGGCCCTCTCCCGACCTGGCCTCCACGAAGCGTGGCCGCGGTTGTCGGAGCTCCGTGGAGGCCCGGTCGGCGTGTGCCGGAGGCTGCCCTCGGCCTCAGGACCCTCGCGGGCTCAGACGACTGCCCCCGTCCCCTTCTCCTTCATCCTTCTTGCCTCCAACGGGCTGTACCCTTCGGGGACTTCCTTCGCGGCGCGGCGGCCCCGTGCCGGTCGTGGTGGCGGGTTGCGGTGTTCCAGGGCGATCGCGATCGGGACCGCGGTGAAGATGGTCGAGGCGATGCCGACCAGGACGCCCGCGATCAGCGCCACGGAGAAGTCCGCCAGCGAGTTGCCGCCCAGTACCGCCAGTGCGGTCAGGATGAACAGGGCTCCCATGCCCGTGTTCACCGTGCGCGGGAGTGTCTGGACCACCGCGTGGTTGGCCGATTTCTCCAGGTTGCCTCGCGGGTCTCGGCGGCGCGCTTCGCGGACGCGGTCGAAGACGACCACCGTGTCGTTCACGGAGTAGCCGATCACCGTGAGCAGCGCCGCCAGGAAGACGCTGTCCACCGGCCTGCCCAGCCAGGCGAACAGGCCCACCACGAGGAGGACGTCGTGGACCATCGCAGAGACTGCCGCTGCCGCCAGGGTCCAGCGGAACCGCACGCTGAGGTAGATCAGTTGGGCGGCCACCGCGATGCCCAGGGCCAGGAGCGCCTTCTGGCGCAGTTCGCTGCCGAGGCTCGGGCCGATCTGTTCGTCACGCTCCACCGTGACAGTTCCGCCGGGCTTCTCCAGGGCCGCCTTGACGCGCTGCTGTTCGTCGTCGGTGAGCTTCTCCGTGCGTACGGTGATGTCGCCGTCGCCGGACTCCTGCACCACCGCGCGTGGGAACCCCGCGTCGGACACGGCGTTCCGGGCCGTGTCCGCGTCGACGGACCTGCTGGTGCTGTACTCGACGAGGCGGCCGCCGGTGAACTCCACGCCGAAGTCGAGGCCGCGGATGAAGATTCCTGCGACGGCCACCGCCACCAGGAGTGCGCTCGCGCCGAGCCAGCGGCGACGGTGGCGGACGAGGTTCGGATTGCGGCGGGACAGCCATGTGCGGACTCGGCCCGTCGAGACGATGCCCGTCAGACCGGGGCGCTTGCGTACGAAGCTGCGGGCGACGGCGAAGTCCGCGAGTGCGCGGGTGATCACGAGCGCCGTGAGCATCGATGCCAGGACGCCGATGCACAGGGTGACCCCGAAGCCCTTGACCGGGCCCGTGGCGAAGAAGAACAGCAATCCCGCGGCGAGCAGCGTCGTCACGTTCGAGTCGATCACCGCGCTCCATGCCTTCGCGAAGCCGGTCTTCACCGCCTTCGCCAAGTCCTCGGAACGGACGCACAGGTACTCCTCCCTGGCCCGTTCGAAGACCAGGACGTTCGCGTCCACCGCCATGCCGATCGCCAGGACGAACCCGGCGAGCCCCGGCAGCGTGAGCGTCGCGCCGAGCGCCACCAGAGCGGCGTACGAGATGAGGCCGTACAGCGCGAGGGCCAAGGCGGCGAGCGCGCCAAGGACCCGGTAGACGACGGTGATGAACAGTGCGGTCAGGGCGATGCCGATGAGCGCGGCCTTGGTGCTCGCCTCGATTGCGTCGGCGCCGAGCGTCGGGCCGACCGTGCGCTGCTCCACGACGTCGAGGGGCACCGGCAGCGAGCCGCCCTTCACGAGCGCCGCCAGGTCGCGCGCCTCGGCCCGGCCGAAGTCGCCGCTGATCTGCGTGGAGCCGCCGGTGATACCGGTCCCGCACACCACGTCCGCGTTGACGCCGGGCGCAGAGATGATCTTGTTGTCGAGGGTGATGACGACGCGGCGTTCCGGAGCGCCCTGAGGCGCGCAGGCCGCGTCCGAGGTGATCTTCGCCCAGGTGTCGCCCGCGCCCTTGCGGAAGTCGAGGGAGACCATCCAGCCGTTGAGCGACTGCTGGTCCAGGACCGCCTCGGCGTCCTTGACCCCCTCGCCGGTGAGGGCGGTGGGGCCCAGCTTCAGGTGGTTGCCCGGCTGGTCCGGGTCGGGCAGGGTGCGCGATCCGTCGGCCTCGGGCTTCGCGGAGCCCTTGTCGGCTGTCGCCCCCGTCACCGGGTGGACCGTGAGCTGTGCGGTGCGGCCGATGACCTCGGCGGCCTTGCGTGGGTCCTGCACTCCGGGCAGTTCGACGATGATCCGTTTCTCGCCGGAGCGGGCGATGCCGGGTTCGGAGACGCCGAGGGCGTCGACGCGCTGCCTGAGGACCTCCAGAGCGCGGTCGGTGGATGCGGCGTCGGCCTTGACGGTGGGTGAGTCCCGGGTCTCCAGGATGATCTGGGTGCCGCCGCGCAGATCGAGGCCGAGGCGGGCGGATTGGGTGAGGGCGATGTAGAGGGACAGCGCGACGGCCGCCAGCGCGATGATCGCCCTCCACAAGGGTGGGCGGGACAAGGGTGCGCGAGACATGCGTACTCCACGATGAGGGCAGGACGGAGGGACGCGTGACCGGCCCCGCGCGGTGTGCGCCGGGTCAGGAGGGTCAGGCGTCGATGACGGTCTGCGTGCTCATCGGTGGGGCGGGCCGCGCGGGGCGGCGGACTCGGCCGGCATGCGCGGCGGCGCGAGTGCGGTGGCGGGGCCCGTGTCGGGCCCGCCCAGGCCGCGGTGCGGGGCCGTGTCGACGGCCGTACGCGCGGGGCCCGCAGGCTGCGGGCCCGGTATGTGGGCGTCAGGTCGGTGCGTGACCGCGACATGCAGCGCCGGGACGTCGTCCGGTCCTGCCCCTTGTCCGGCGTGCCCCGCCACCGTGAGCTGGGCGAGCGGCCTGTCGGCGGGCATGGGCATGCCCTGCGCCCCGGCCACGGGGACGAACAGCGCGAGGACGGTGACGACGAGGGTCAGCGCGGACGCGGCCAGGCGCGCGGAGCGGCTCTGTTGCGGCACGCGTCCCCCATCCTTTCGGTGTTCGTCGGGTGCGCACGGCGTGGCCCCGCCCTGCTCAACGTATGGGGCGCCCCGGTCCGTTCCGTGTTCCTCGGCAGTCTTCTGGTCCCACGTACGCCCCTACGGAGCGGTGAACCTCGCCATGGACACCCGCCTCGAGCTCACCGCGGCTCGACGCTGCCTCACCCTCGCACCGCTGCGGTCGTTGAGCAGTCGGTGCCGAGCCGCACGGAACCGTGAGACTTCTGGGGCCAGAAGCTCTCACAGATGAACATTTTTTGAGAATGACCGTGCGCGACGACCGTCACCCAGAGCTACACGCTGCTTCACTGCGCCGGGACGACGTCACTCTCGCGATCCTCGACGACGACATCCTGTGTGACCTGCTGGTCCTGTCGTACCTGCGGGCACGCCGTACGCCCTGTGGGCTGACACCCTCGCCGAGTTCGCCGAGGACGTCCTCGGCGTCGCCATCTGGACACAGCTGCATGGCCTCCTGGACGCGTCGCGACGATGAGAGCAGAGGAGATACGGCTGTACCTGGTGCCAGTCCGACAGGAGGACGCCAAGGCGTTCGTCGCATCGCCCCAGGCCTCACCCTTTCAGCTGATTAAACTGTGTTGCAGCTATGGAAGTGATATCCCATGAGTGAAAGAGAAGAGGTTGGGTCGTGTGACTGCATGTTTCAATGCGGGCTCTACCCTCACTGCATCTGCATTTACACGCACGATGACGGACGTTGCTATTGCGAGTGCTCTGGGTCGCCTCGCAGTACCAAGGGGGTGGCTCCTCGCGGGCTGAGCCGCGAGGCGATGGTACAGATCTCGATTCGAAACGTCTCCATGGTGGAGCTCGGCACGCGGTTGGCCGAGTGGTGCGATTTTGAAATCTTTGTACCGGCGCGCACCTTCGAGAACAAGGTGACGAAGAAATTGACGAAAGTTCCCTTGGAATCGGCAATTAAGGAACTGGGAATGCTGATCGCCGATCGTCAGTAGCCGATCGAGTGGACTGCGCTGATCAGCGCAGTCCACGGTGGCCCGAATCCTGTGCGGGCGCTGATATGACCGGCCGGACTTCGGTGGATCGTGACTATCCCTCAAGCCTCTTCTCCGCTGCGGGAGTCACGAATTGCCTGGAAGAAGACCGGCACGAGTTCTTCCGTCATCTGGTATCCGGCGACCTTGCCGAAACCGGGCCCCGACTGGTCGGACGGGGATCTCCATGCCGTCCGGCCACCAGCATTTTGTCACGCCCTTTTCGTAAACGCTCTTGAGGCCCCCCGCTGTGGCAGCGCAGATTGGGCTCCTTTCGGTCCCGAGCCATCGTCGACAGGCTCACCTACAACGTCGCGATCATCGAGACCGGCACCGAGTCCTACCGCCTCGCTCAGACCAAGGCCAAGCTGGAGAGGACGCACACCCGCTCAGCCTGAAGGGCCACCCGCACCAGCATCGGATCACGGCCGTCTCTACCATCACCGCATGACCGACGCATCAGCCCTGAACCCGTTCCACCTGGACGAAGACAGCGAAGCCGATGGCTCCCACTGCCTCTACCTTTTCGACGGCGACATGGAGCAGGTCGCCGATGTCTTCGAGCGACACAACGCCGAATGCCACGGCTACGGCTGGGAGGGCCTGGCCCAGTCACTGGCCCACTCCCACATGCCCGAGAACAGCGACAAGCTCCAATTCTTCGGATCGGAGGCCGGAACCTTCGTGGTCACAAGCCCCGACCTCAAGGCCCTCACGGACCTGGCTGTCCTCCTGCATGCCGCCTTCCACGACCGCGAACTCCTCAGCCACTACATCCAGACAGCCGACCCACGCTTCCTCGACCGATAGAACCCACGAGCGGGGCCAGAACAGACCGGAACCCGGAGCCACCGCAAGCCGTTCCGACGGCGAACGCACTCGCTCGGTGGAGCCACCTCAGACCGGAAAAGTGGGGCCGAACCAAAGATCAGCTGTGCTAGAAGCCCATGATCACCGGCTTAGCGTTAACCGCTGTACCGCTGTACCGCTGTACCGCTGTACCGCTGTGCCCCAAGGCCGTTGAAGAGGTTGTGGAGTCCGGTGTTGTTCGCTGCCCAGATCGTCTTGTGCGTGTAGCCACCGGAACCGGAGACGTCGTCCCGCTTCTGGTGCGGCTGGCCCCACTGGATCTTCCGCTTGTTCCGCCGGGACTCCGGCGCGACGTACGCCTCGATGCCGATGATCGGCGTCACGCCGGCCTTCTTGGCCGAGTGGAAGAAGTCGTACGCCCCGTGCAGGTTGCCGTGGTCGGACATGGCGATGTGGGTATCCGCCATCACTGGCGCTGTCGAACTGGACGAGCACCTTGCCGGAGTGAGGCTCCGTCTCCTTCGCATGGAGAGCACCTCCTTGGCGGGGCGTGCTCGTATAGCTACGGCAAACGGACATGTGGTGCTGAGTGCCAGCCCGTCTGGGCCTGCCTCGGTAAATGTTTACACCTCACCTGCGAAAACGCAGTCATCACCCCTGAGGGGCGGGCAGCCGTCCCGGTGTCAAGACTTTCGCTTGGATGGCGGATCTGGCAGGAGCAGTACTGCAGGTGGGGTTGTCAGGAGGCTGTCGTCGAAAGATGGTGGCTTCGACCAGGCTGCTGGGGCTCGCATGTCGACGAGGCCGCCACCGAACTGTGCACCGTGGAATGGCACCGTGCCGCCGGAGAATACGGCGCCGTTGAAGTTGACCTCGCTGCCGGAAAACGTGGTGCCCCGGAAGCTGACCTCGCCGCCGGAGAACGCGGCACCGATGAACCTCAGCTCGCCGCCGGAGAACGTGGCCTCATAGAAGCTCACCTTGCCGCCGGAGAAGATGCCGTTGAAGCTGACCTCGCTGCCGGAGAACGTGGCGCCGTGGAAGGTCACCTTGCCGCCGGAGAACGTGGCGCCGTGGAAGGTCACCTTGCCGCCGGAGAACGTGGCGCCGCGGAAGGTCACCTTGCCGCCGGAGAACTCGGCTCCTTTGAAGCTCACCTTGCCGCCGGAGAACCTGGCGAAGGAGAAGTCGCCGCCATCGAAGACGGCGCCGGTGAAGTCGAGGTCATATCCGCACCAGGACGTCTCGGGTGGGTTGTCGGGTCTGAGGTGGTCACGGATTGTCCGGATGACTGTGAGGCGGACTTCGCGGTTGGCTTGTCCGCCTGCGTGATCCATCGACGAGCCGACTGATGTGTTCTCTTCGGGGCCTAGCGGATAGAGCATGCGTAGGTAGGCGCAGAGGACGTCGATGCAGGTTTGTCGGCGCTCGGTCCAATCGTCGGCGAGTCCGGCCATGGCGTGGACGCCGGCGAGGCGGCAGGCCGCTTCGTCGTGGCCGAGGAGTTCGGCCGCGGTGCTGAAGCGTTCGTTGAGCAGGCGGGTCCGTTCGTGTTCCAGGGTTCTTTCGGTGTTCTGGCGAACGCGTCCTGACCGACAACGGCGCCTGCTACAAGTCGAAGCTGTTCACCCAGAACCTCACCGCGGCCGGCATCAGCCACAAGAAGATCCGGCCCTACCGGCCGCAGACGAACGGCAAAGTCGAACGCTTCAACCGCACCCTGCTCGACGAATGGGCCTACCTGAAGCCCTACACGTCCAACACGGAGCGGACCGAAGCCCTGGCAGACTTCCTCCACACCTACAACCACCACCGCTGCCACACCGCACTCGACGGACACCCGCCCATCAGCCGCGTGAACAACGCTGCGGGTCAATACAGCTAGGCCGTGTATCGAAGGATCTTGGACTGTGAATGATCACGGTTCATGGGTCGGGGAGATCTCACGGACGAGCAGTGGGCGCTACTGAAGTCGTTGTTGCCGAAGAGGGCCAGCGCAGGGCGGCCGCCCGTCTGGTCTCGGCGGCAGCTGATCGACGGCATACGGTTCCGGGTCCGGACCGGTGTTCCGTGGCGGGACGTCCCCGTCGAGTACGGGCCGTGGGGCCGGGTCTACGACCTGGGCTACGAGGCGACCGTCCTCGTCGCTGCCATCAACGAGTGACTGTGACCCCGCCCATCGGCCCTAGCCTCTGCCCCGCCTTCCCTCTTAGGCTGCGTGATCCACATCGTTCGGGAGATCATGAACTTCACTCGATATCGCAGACCGTCGGCCTTCCTGCTACTGGCGGTGGCGGTCGTCCTCGGCGCCGCCGCCTTGGCCGGGCTCGAGTCGGGAGGACAGGGCGCGCTGGTCCTGCTGCTCGGGCTCCGCGAGTACGTCCTTCTGCTGGGGTGGATTGCCCTGGCCGCGGTTACCGGGGCGGCTCTGCTGGGGCTAGCGGAATCCTCGCTGCGCGTGCCCCTGGTCACCATGCTGCTGGTCGTCGGCGTTCCAACGTTGCTTATTGGCGGCTGGGTCTCCGCGGTCTTCGGTGCTTCGGACGAGGAGGTGAAGACGGAGTTGGCTCCCGGCCGCGGCGACCGCCGGCTGGTCGTGGTGGCGCGGCACGGCTTCCTCGACCCCGTTTGGTGCGTCTACGTCCACCAGGGGAGCCGGCCGCTAGAACGCCGCTGGAGTGTCGGCTGCTTCAACGGCGACGACGAAGACAACGAACTCGACGAGACCGTGTGGACGGCTGCTGACCGGATTCGCATGACCACCGAGGGAGGCGCGGTCCACGAGGTGACCATCGCCCCAGGCGGTCGGCCCGACCGGGTTGTTTCCGTCGGCTAGTGACCTGAGTCGGAATGTTCTACACCTCGATCGATCGGTGGTTGGGCCCGCTCCTGACCGGGGTGCGGTCGTCTCGACATCGCTGACCGAAGCACCCGCAAGCCGGGCAAGTTGCCGAAGGATCACCGTCCCCGGTCACCAGAACAATTCCGATACACGCCCTAGCCCGGCGGTCCCATGTGGCACTGACAACGCAGGGGCAGCCAGTTGGCCGCGTATCGGCTCGAATCAGGGAGACAGGCCCTAGGCATGGCGCGGCGGGGCTGCCTGCTTCGTTGGTTCGGGTGCGCCGTTGACTGATGCGCCGGGGGTGCGCCGGATGTCAGGGAACCAGCATTCGAGCCCGGCGATCGCATCCCGCCAAGCCCTCCCGCTCGGCGCGTTGTCAGTGCGGTAGGCCAAACTCGGCCCATGCCATACGTCACTTCAACAGTTTCTGAGTCGTGGGCCCGGATCGACGCGTGGCTTCGCACGCATGCCCCCGCCTCATTCCACGTGCTCGCTCCACCCGCCGATCCGGATGCGGTCGAGAAGGCGCAGACGGATATGGGCCTGAGGTTTCCACCGGATCTACTGGACTCGTTGGCCTGTCATGACGGTCAGATCAAGTGGGCCAACATCTTCCCTGAACGGCCTCCAGCGCCTGTCGCCGAGATCGTCTCTTTCTGGCGCATGTCGGTGGACATCGCTGGGGACGACCCCGACCTATGCGAGCCGCATGAGGAAGGTGGCGAGCCCTGGTGGCATGCGCAGTGGATCCCGTGGGCGCACAGCGACAGCGACGCCCAGGTCATCGACATGCGCGAAGGCCCAGACCAGGGGCGCGTTGGAAGTTCCCAGCATGATGACACGGCGACCTTCGAGGGCGGATGGCCGTCACTGTCCGCCTATCTCAAGCACGTGGCAGACGTCCTCGACCACGGCGGCACCGTCGGGCCATGGGCGCCCTACCTGACCTCGGGCGGCGAGTTGTGGTGGTCCTTCGAGGGACAAACGGTGCTGAATGGATCACCTTTGACTCCCGCTCCCACTTCTCAGGACATCTGACCAGCCATCACTGCCAGGCGCCCTGACGCGGTCGACCGTCACCACGGGTGCGGTCCGAAGAACGCCATTCGGTCGCAGGAGTCATTGGCATTGCTCCGATTCCACGAGGACACCCTCGTGCCCCACCCTGCCTGTGGCCCGAAGTGGTCCGCCCGACTGTCGGCATGACCCCGGTGGAGGACATCGCGATCCGGCCGCAGGAACTCAGCATGACAAGGTCTTCGAGGGACACGATGTCGCAGGACTTCGACCTGCCGGCCCTCCGCGACGAGTACAAGGACCCCCTCCAGCGAGTCATCGACGCTCGCTGCGCAGGCAGCCACGCAGGGGGCAGCCCGCGGTCTCAGGCCGGTGCCGTCGGCCGCAGGCCCTGGAGCAGCAGTGCGATCAACCGGCGCGGGTCGTAGCGCGGGTCGGTGTCGCGTCCGATGCACAAGTTACCGACGCCGCGCATCAACTCGTACGCCCGGATGTCGGGCTGGATGTCTCCGGCCGTGGCCGCCGCGTCGAGCAGCTGCCTACACACGGGCTCGAGGCGGTCGAGGAAGTAGGTGTGCAAGGTGGCGAACCGTTCGCTGTCCGACTGCAGGGCGTCGGCGAGCCCGTGCTTGGTGACCAGGAAGTCGGCGAAGAGGTCGATCCACTGACAGAGCGCCTCGAAGGGGGATCTGGCCTCGTTGAGCAGGCGGGGTCCGGCCTCCGCACACGCCTCGATCTGGTGGCGGTAGACGGCGGTGACGAGTTCCGCTCTGGTCGGGAAGTGGCGGTAGATCGTCCCCATGCCGACCCCTGCCGCAGCCGCGATCTGGCGGATCGGCGCGTCAACGCCCGAGGCAACGAACACCTCGGCCGCGGCGGCGAGCAGCGTCTCCTGGTTGCGCCGGGCGTCGGCCCGCTTCCCGCGGCCCGGCTCTTTCGCCTCGGCGTTCTGCGTGGGCATTAGTCGTTCCTCCAGCAACATTGACAAAGCGGAGCACTGTTCCGGATATTAAGCGGAGCAGTGTTCCGCTTCAGGTTATCGGAGCGGAACACCCTTGCCACCCCCACGGTCCGGAGCCGCGACGGCCCCGGCCACAGAAGGGACCACCTGCCATGAGCGCACCCACGCCCACTCTCCCTGCCGACCTCGGCTCGCCGAGCCCCGTCCTGTCGTACGGCCCGGTCGTCCTGCCCGTGCCCGGACGCCCAGTGGACCTCCACCTCCGCGTCTCCGCGCCCGAGACTGGAACCGACCTGCCCGTCATCCTGATCTCGCACGGTCACGGCGGCTCGAACCACCTTTCCTCTCTCCACGGCTACGCTCCGCTGGCCGACCTCTGGGCCGCGGCCGGGTTCGTCGTCGTCCAACCCACTCACCTCAGCTCCCGGACCCTTACCCACCTTGTCGCCGACGCCCCTGGCGCCCCGCTCTTCTGGCGCTCGCGCGCCGAGGACATGAGCCACATCCTCGACCGGCTCGACGAGATCGAGAACGCCGTACCGAAGCTCGCTGGCCGTGTCGACCGCGACAGCATCGCCGTGGCCGGGCACTCCATGGGCGGCCACACGGCCGCTCTCCTGTTGGGCGCCCGCACCATAGACGCCGACACCGGCGAGGAGGTCAACCTGGCCGAGCCCCGTATCAAGGCCGGCGTCCTGCTTGCCGCACCGGGGCGGGGCGGCGACATCCTCAACGGACCGATGGCCTCGGTGGTGTCGTTCCTCGACACCATCGACTTCTCCACCATGACCACGCCGGCGCTGGTCGTCGTCGGCGACAAAGACGACTCCCAGTACTTCACCGACATGGGCCCCGACTGGCACGCCGACTCCTACGCCCTCGCTCCCGCACCCAAGACGCTGCTCACCCTGTTCGGTGCCGAGCACCTCCTCGGCGGCGTCTCCGGATACGACGCTGCCGAGACCACCGACGAGAACCCCGAGCGCGTCGCCGCCCTCGCCCACCTCGCCGCCGCCTATCTCCGCACGCAGTTCCACCCCGGCGACGGCGCGTGGCACACCGCGACCACCGCGCTGGCCTCCGGCCCCGCCGCCGTGGGGCGGCTCGAGGCGAAGTGAGCCCGGGCGGGCCTCCACTTCCCGGCACGCGGCCGGGCTCATTGCGGCCAGCACCACACTGTCCTGGTGACGGCGCGGCCGGTCTGCCCTAAAGCACCACCCCGACGACCGCATGGCTGGCTATCCCTTCGAAGGCGGGTCGGTGCCGAACGCCATCAGTGGAACGCAGCCCCTGCCGGATCCGTTGGGGGAGTAGCGGACGCCCGGCGGCCGGGCGAGCTGTTGAAACGGGGGCTGAATGCTCGGCAGAGACGAAGTCACGACGTACTTGAACGAGCAGGAGTTCGACGCTGTGTTCGGCAGCGGCGACCCCGGCGATATACCCGGTGGCCCGCTTCCGCCGCCAGACGTTCTTGTCGCGGTTACGCTCGCGCCCTTCGTCACCGCGGTGGCGGCGTCCCTGGGCGCGGGGCTAGGACGGTGGATCGAAGGGGCGGCCGTGCGCATCCTGCGACACGTACCGCGTTCCGCGATTCTTGGCCGGTCATCACGGTTGCTGCGGGCGCGGGATGAAGCCGGCGACGCCGTGAGAGCGAACGAGACCGATGAATCGGTCCCTCCCTCTCTCACCGTAACCACTGAAGGGGGAACGCGGATCCAACTGTCCACCCACACACCAGTCGACGCCTTGGCAACGCTTCCCACTGTCGACTTCACCGACGTGCACGAACTCGGCGAGGTACCCACGACTGTCCGGTGGATCGGCAGCGGTTGGCGAGCTGTCAGCATCAAGGACGGTCAGATCATCGACGCAGAGTGGCATCCCGAATCGCGGCAGTGGATCAGTCTTCGCTTCTAAGGTTCGGTTCTGCCTCGTTGAACAGCACCCTGTCCCGGTTGAGTTGATCTAACCTGCCACGCGCGAACCACGCGAACAGGGGGCGGGAATGAAGCGGTCGGCAGGGCGAGGCAAGTACGAGTATGGGCGGAGCGTGTGGACCACGCTCTCCGGCTGGGGCATGGTGCTCAGCGCCGCCTGGGCAATCGGGTGCGTGCTGTGGGGCGTCGGATCGTACCCGCCGTTGTACTTCGAGACGGCGGTAGCTGGTCTGTCCTTGCTCTTCGCCGCCGCCTGGATCATCTCTTCGCGCCGGGCCCCTCGGCGGAAGTCGTACTGGCCGCGGCGTGGCCTCGCGAGTATCAGGCCCTTCCGCGATGCCTCGGCCGACGACGGCGAGTACAGCGGCCGCGCGCTGGTGTGGTTCATCGCCTTGCTGGTGCCGCTGGCCACCCTGGCCTGCTTCGCCGTGGGGCTCATGGTCTCTCCGGAGTACGGACGGGAGACTGCTCGGCTGGACGCGGCCGGCTGGGGTGAGCATCCGGCGACCGTGGTCCGGCTCTTCGGGGATCCGGTCCAGGGGCAGGACCATTCCGACGGGCCGGTGTACTACGAAACCGACCTCGTCCTGCGGATCCCGTACGTGGACGGGCCCCGCGAGGTGACCAAGCGCGCGCTGGTTACCCGGCATGCTCCGAAGGCGGGAACGACGATCCAGCTGTTCTACGCGCCGGGAGACCCTCGCCCGCAATCGCCGGTGTTGACCGACGGCCGTCGCCAACGGCCGGGCCTGGGCAACCTCAACTTCTACCTTCTCCTCGGACTCGTCCTGATGGTTCCGCCGACGGCGATCCTGAAGGGCGCTCTCGACTGGGACATGGCGCCCCGGGTACGGCGGTTCAGACCCGTCGTCCACCTTCCGGCCTTCGGGTTCCTCGTCCTGGGACTGCTCCTGCTGCTGCCGAACGCCCTGGGATGGGAGTCGGCCGGTCCGGCCGCCTTCTTGTCCTGCGTCACCCCTGGGGCCGCCCTGGCCTGGGTCTGGCGTACTGCCTGACGATCATCTTCGGCCCTGCGACGCAGCCAACGGGCTGGCCTTCGACTGTCAAGGATTCAGAGTGGTCCATGTTTGACCGCCGACGATGCCATCGACCTCAATGCTCATGAGGTTCTGGAACTTCTTGACCGCTGCGTCTGTCCCAGGTCCAAACGCGCCACTGATGGGCCCAGGGTCGAATCCCGAATCCCGAATCACTCGCTGAAGCAGCGCCACGGCCCCGCCCTGCGAGCCCTGCTGAAGCGTGGGTAGCCCCTGCATGTCCTCTCCTGGCAGGGCTTCCCAGGTCTCGGGACCTACGGTGCCGTTGGCCGGAAGGCCGTTCGCGGCCTGGAAGGCTCTGGCTGCCGTGGCTACTTTTGAACCGGCGACAAGGTCGCCGTTGTTGTCCCCGATGGGGCCGGGATCAAATCCTGCCCTTACCAGGGCTCGCTGAAGCGTCTGGATATGCAACCTGAAGACCACCGGATTGACCGTGCCTTCTTTGAGCGTGGGGAAGATCTGCATACCTCTTCTTCTCTTCTCTTCGAGTGAGGTTGCCAACGTGGTGCGGCTACATGCGGTGCCGTCCTCGGCTTCGTGGCCTCTACATCAAGGGCTAGCACCTCAAGGCAAACCATTCCAAATTATTTGATTACGGGCTAGCTAACGCGCCGTTGGGTGAGTCAGCTGGGAATACGGGATCCGCCCCTGAGTGCGTGGCCCGGCGCAGCCATCGCGGGCTGCATGGTGACGGGCTGGTTCACAAAGCGCTCAGCCAGCACATTGACGTGATCCGCTCGCGTCAGGGACCGCCGTGCCTGGAGACTCATGAATGGGCGGTGTCTGATGGTGGGCCTGGCCACCCCGCCAGAGAACGGCGACTGACACCAGCCATTCCGTCGACGCGTTGAGGAGCTCGTTGATCACGGTTCTCCCCATTCGTCGCGTGCCCCGTAGCGCGTGGCGTCTCCGGCAACGAGTGGTTGTCCCATGTCTACGGCGTGTGCTTGGACTCTGTGATCCGCATGGCGCACTGTGATCGGGGTTGGTTGACAGCGCCGTGCGGTCAAAGGATAGTCCTGCTATCCAATGCTCCCGGTTGTCTGCCGAGGCGTGGCTGACATCGGGCAGCTCACGGGCCGTCAACGGCCCAGAGGGACGGGGGACAGGACTCGTGCGTCGAACGAAGAGCACAGCGTTAGGGACTGCCGGGATCGCATGCAGTGTCGTACTGAGCCTGTTGTTGTCGGCCTGTACGCCGGGCGGCAGCGACGAATCCAACGGCGACCGGGCAAAGGACGCCTTCCTGGAAGCGGCGTCCGCGCTGAGTAAGGCACCTGCCGTCGGCTACAGCATGAGCATGGCCGGGATGACGACGCAGATGCGCTCGACCCGCGACGGCGCAGCCACCGGCACGATCACCCTCGCAGGGACACCGACGAGCGTGCTCACCGTCGGCGGCAAGACCTACGTGCGCTGGCAGAACGGCCTTCCCGGCGGCAGCGCCGCATCCCGCCCGGGCCAGGCCGACATGCTCAAGGACAAGTGGGTCACCGGCAGCATGGCCTCAGGCATGGGCCGCACGCTGACACCGAAACAACTCGGGGAGTCACTCGCACAGCAGCTGGCCCAGCCCGGCAGCCGCTTCCCCGCCCGGGACACGACAGTGACGATCGCGGGGAAACCCGCGTGGAAGGCGTCCACGCCGACCAGCGACGTCTACGTCACCAGCACTGCCCCGCACCAGGTGCTCCGGATTACGCCCAAGGGGACCGGCGGGGGAGCCATACCCGGCATGCCGTCACTGCCCGGCTCGGTCCCGAAGCCGCCCACGGATCTGCCCTCCCCGACACCAACGCAGTCGGAACGGGCCAGCCGCTCCCAGCCGCGCCAACGACCCGCTGCCCCGGCGCCCACAGCGCCCGGGCAGATCGATCTGGACCAGATGGATTCCCGCGCCATCGACGACCTCTTCGACGACCTCGTGCGCGACACCAGGCAGCTGAAGAAGAACTCCGTCGACCTGTCCTACCAGTTCAGCACGCAAGGCAAGGCCGCCTTCACCGGCTGCGGACCAGGGGCCTGCACGGTCACCATGACGCTCAGCAGCACCTTCGTCAGCGCCAACGTCAAGCCCCCGAAGAACGTCAATGCCGTGATGACGGTGTCCATGACCGGCAGCGGCGCCCCGGTCGGCGGCTGCACCACCAGCGGCACCCTCCCGGTCAACGGCGCCGGTTCGCTGTCGTGCACCAACACCTCGCCCGCATGGGCCAGCTGGTACCAGCGCGCCCGCAGCCAGCGCGGCACCCACGTCTACACCGCCCTGGCCCAGGTCGTCGGCCAGGCCCTCGCCGAGGCGACGGTCGACTACCTGATCGAGGAACTGCTGCGCCGGCACGAGGAGTACCAGCGCGAACATGTCGACACCGGCACACCCAGCGCGTCACCCAGCCGGACCGACAGCTGCACCCCGCAGGCCCCCGTCTACGGGCCGCTGAACGCGGGGCGTGGAACCTCGGGACACGTTGTCCTGTGTGACCCGCCGCCGACGGGCTCGGCGGCGTCGATAGCTCCGCGGGGCTACAACTCCGCAGTCCACGACCGGGGGCACCTGATCGGCGACCAGTTCGGCGGGTCGGGAGGCACGCTCTCCAACGTCGTGACCCTCTTCCGGCAGATGAACCAGGTCGTCATGCGGACCTGCGAGAACCGGGTGCGCGAGCTGGTGAAGGCAGAGGACCCGGTGGACTACACCGTCACGGCGAACTACATCCCCGGCCAGGTGATCCCCGCCAGCATCACCATGACCGCCAAGGGCAGCAAGGGCAGCATCTTCTCCAAGACCATCCCCAACACCCCCACGGCCAGCCATGTCTGCAAGAAGTAGCCTCGCCGACCTCCTCGGCCCCGCCCCCAGCACGGCACCACCGGTCGACTGGGACCAGACCGAGCAACGCCTCGGCTTCCCCGTGCCCGCGGACTACCGCGCATGGGCAGCCGACTATCCGCAGATCACGATCGACGGCTTCCTGACCGTCTTCCACCCCGCCGCCACGCCACCCAACCTCTTCACCGCCGCAGACGACCTGCTCGTCTTCGACCGGATGCTGAAGGAGGCAGATCCCGAGGACATTCCCTACCCCCTGCAGCCCGAGCCCGGAGGTCTCTATCCGTGGGGGACGACGATGAACAGCGAGCGTCTGCACTGGTACCCGGCAGGCGACCGCGTCGTCGTCATCGGCCGCGCCGGCAACTGGGAACACCCCGGCACCATGACGCAGTTCCTGGAGGACATCCTCACTCGTCAGGTGATCTGCCCTCTGTTCCCTGACACCTTCCCCCGCCCAGGATTCACCACCGCTTCCACCTGAACCCTGGCGCGGACACCTGAGTGCGCCGGGGGGGGGGGGCGCGCGGCGGCTGGGGCCCCCCCCCCCCCCACACACCAAACCCCCACAGCCCCGCCGTGGGATACAGTGGGGGGGGAAGAAGGGGGT